>JAIJLI010000551.1 GCA_022722495.1 Dialister sp.
TACTCTATATTGCTGATGCCCTTGTTCAAGTCCTTGACCAATGCGCCATTGGCATCATAGAAATACTCCACGTCCGCATTTGCTCCATCCTTGAATACTACAAGTATTATAAATCTTTTCATAAGACGATAAACTATATTATTTTTCTATTAATGTATCTCGTTTAATTTTAGGCATTACAAGCGTATCGGGTTGATAATTAACCCAAACACTATCTCGATGTCTTTTATACATCCTTGCTCTTTTGGTATAATTAATAAATGGAGTTTTATTGATAAACATCGTATCACTAGCATTTTCAGAATTAACAATTGGTACAGAATCCCGAACAGCATAACAAATCGAGATAGTATCTTTGCTTTTCATATGTTTATCAAACATATATACATTCTCACTAGCTGCAATTTTGTATACATTTCCACTAGAAAAAGAGAATCCAAAAGGAGATTGTATCAAATCCTCATAAAAAGGACCTACCCAATATGAACCTTTAATGCGATTATACCATATTGGTACATCTTTAGAATTTACAATCAAATAAGAATTCTTACCCATTGGATATCTTTCCAAGTCTTTAACTATAAAAGAAACCATATGTCGTTCTCTTCTCTCCTTTGTACAAGAAAGCATACAAAACAACAGCATAAATACAATTAAATTTTTCATTATTCTAATGATCCATGTTTTCATATGTAAATTCCTTTAAAGAAGAAAAAAAGGGAGTGCTTTTTTTCAAAACACCCCCTAATTGTCAAACAATCTATAGTTCTTTAAACTTAAAACACTATATTAACAAAACAACTTCATGATTACCAACCAGGATTCTGCTGCAGGTTAGGGTTCATGTTCTTCACTGTTTGTGGATAAGGGAAGTAATCATGTTTTCCCTCTTGGTAACCAACAGTGAAACCTGCATCCTTTGCTGCATGAGAAGAAACTGTATAGAAGCGGCTATTTGCCTCTGTACCATGCTCCCAGTGCAACTTCTCGTCAGAAGCCTGAGGTGCGCGGAACAACTTGTCAAAGAGGTGAGGTACATCAGAACCCGCATTCTTGATGCGATTGATGGCAGTGGCATCCCTCCATCTCTTGATGTCGAACCAACGGCAACCTTCCATCCACAACTCGTATGATTTCTCCTTCTTGAGAACATCCATATCTACGGTTGGGCTGATGGTCTTGGAGCCTGCACGCTCCTGAATGGCATTAATATACTTCTTGGCCTCACCCTGATCGCCAGTCTGGAGACAAGCCTCTGCATAGTTCAAAAGAACCTCGGCATAACGCATCACGAGATAGTTGTTCAAACGGATGTTGTCACCATATTTCTTACCATCAGAGTCAGCTGCACGCATCACTGTCTTGAATGCCAACCAAGTAGAGTTACCATAAAGTCCCTGAACCTGATCCTTGATACCAACAGCCGTGCTTACCTTCTTCTGATCAACCGTCATCTTGTTTAGCTCAGCATTAGCATACTTCATTTTATAAACAGCATCATCAATGTGCTTCAAGGTAGCCTTGAAACGGTAAGAGTCGCCATCGTTCTCATGGAACTCATCACCAAACCACTGAGGTACACCTAAGCCACCCCAACCATCGATGCCACTATATACAGACTGAGGAGAAACTACGAAGTTACCAGCACGCCAGTTCATTGCATTAGACTCCATCCAGCTAGAACGCTGAATCATACCGCTCCATGCACCCTTACCAGCATTGTACTCGAA
>JAIJLI010000552.1 GCA_022722495.1 Dialister sp.
GAGCGCACGGGCGATGGCGACGCGCTGTCGCTGCCCGCCCGACATTTCCGCCGGCATATGATACGCACGGTCCCCCAGTCCCACGGAGTCCAACATGCGAAGAGCGCGCTCTCTTCTCTCTTTCTTGAAGACATTCCCATAGATCATGGGAAGGATGACATTATCCAGCGCCGAGAGCTTCGGCAGCAGATTGAAGCTCTGGAAGACGAAACCGATCTTGCGATTTCTGGTATAGGCCAGCGCACTGTCCCCGAGCCTCGCGACCTCTTCCCCATCGAGCTTGTAAGAGCCGCGACTCGGACGATCGAGACAGCCCAGAATATTCATCAGCGTCGATTTCCCAGCGCCCGAGGGCCCCATGATAGAGACAAACTCCCCTTTGGAGATCGTAAGATCGATCTTCGTCAGGACAGGCACCTCCTGCTTCCCGATATAATAGCTCTTGCCAATATCCGTCAGGCGGATGACTTCATCCGATTTCTCTTTCTTCTCCATCACACCGGACCTCCCGGGCCGTGGCGATTGTTCTTATTCGTCGGAGTCGAAGTCTTCTCCTGCGAGACAGTCCCGCTGACCACGATCTCCTGCCCTTCGGAAAGACCGCTCGTCACCTCGATCTCCTTCTCGGTGGAAATCCCCGTCGCCACATAGGTCTTCTTCACATCCGCCCCCTCTTTGACGTAGACATAGGAGCCTTCCGAGTCGCTGCGGATCGCCGTCACAGGCACCGTCAGCGCGTCCACGCTCTCGCGGCCCTTGATGACCGCTCTCGCCGTCATGGACGGATAAAGCCCTTCCAGCTCGTCCTTATTGATATCTACATAGACGGTATAGTACACGACAGAGCTCGAAGAACTGCTCGTGCTACCGCTCGCTGAGTACTGCTTCTTGGAAATATCCGACACCACGCCGTGGAACGTGCGGTTCGGGTACGCATCGACTGTGAATTCCACCTTCTGGCCCATGGCCACCTCGCCGATATCTGTCTCATCGACCAGAAGCTCGATGCGCATGGAAGAAAGATCGGCGACCGTCACGATGACCATCTGGCTAGACAGCCCCTGAGACACCGTCTCCCCTTCCTTCATCGGCTCTCCGATGACCACGCCATCCATCGGCGAAGTGATGACCGTATCATTCACATCCGCCTGCGCCTTGTCATACGCCGCCTGTGCATTCAAATAGTCCATGCGCGCATTATCCATCTCCTGATACGGGATCGCGCCTTTCTCATAAAGGCCTGCCAGACGTTCATAGTAGGACTCCTTATTTGCGAGCGTATTCTGCGTCTGCTTCATCATGGACGTCAGCGCCTTCGACTCGATCATCGCCAACGTCTCGCCCTTCGTGACCTTTTCATTCTGCTTCACATACACCTTTTCCAAAGTGCCGGACGCCGTCGCCGAGAGATCGACACTATTCACCGGCTCGATCGTCCCCGTCGCATCGATAGTAAGCCCGATAGAGCCACGCGATACCACCCCCACCGTGTAATTATCCTTCTGCGGAGCATGGCTCTTCTGATACCAGAAATAACCGCCGCCCGCTGCCGCTGCGATGACAATGAGGAGAACGATCATCCATTTCTTCTTCATATATTTCCTCCTTATGGGTCTCATGAATTCACAGGGAATACTACATTTCGTAAAAACATTCTCTCCTAATAATGTCATTATATCACAGGAAAGAAAAAGTACGTAGAAATAGATGAGAATCGGTTTGCATG
>JAIJLI010000553.1 GCA_022722495.1 Dialister sp.
GATATACATTTCATACACGATCTTGCAGAAGAAGATCGAAAGGACCAGAAGAATGATCGGCTTCACATTGCGCGCGCCGCCCTTTTCAAAGTAGAGCGCACCCAGATAGTTGCCTGCCATTCCGAAGAGGCCGGCGATGATGCCCAAGGGGAAGAGTACCTTGCCATGCAGGAGGAAGATGCAGAGCGCAGCGATATTCGTCGTCGAATTGATGAACTTCGTCACGCCGTTCGCTTCTTTCAGAGGAAGATGTGCGATGCCCGTCAGAAGCAGCAACAGGAAGGTGCCGGTGCCGGGGCCGTAGAAGCCATCATACACGCCGAGGAAGAGGGCAGTCACCATGCTGAGGATGACCGTTTTTTTATACGTGTACGGCGATTTCTCTGTGACCAGTACATTGCCGCGCGTGAGGTAGAGCCCTGTCGCGGGGAGAACGATCAGCATGAAGATCATGAAGATCTTCGCATCCATCAGGAGAGCCAGATTCGCGCCCAGCGAGGAACCGGCGAAGGCGCAGACCACGCAGGAGAGCGAGAGCTTCCACGGGATGAAGCCGCTTTTGGCAAATTTGAATGTCGCAAGCACTGTCCCCATCGTCGAGCTCATCTTATTTGTCGCAATGGCATTATGGACGGGAAGCCCGGAGAGCAGGTAGCCCGGCAGGGAGATCAGCCCGCCGCCTCCGGCGATGGCATCGACGAAGCCCGCAAGCATGACCAGCGGGCAGATGACAGCATATTGAAGAAATGTTTCCATGGGTAGCTCCTTAGTGACTGATGATGAGAGATTGCTTTGGTGGATTCTGTTTTCTGAAAACAGACGATTCCCTTATCATAGCATATCTGAGGAGGATGGGAAATAAAAAAACTGCGAGCCTGCGAATGAAAGCCCACAGTTTTTTTGTTCAAGGAAACCAAATGCGAGGAAAGCAGCATTTCCTTACGAAAGGCAATGGATAGAGAGCCACACTTGGTTTTTCTTTTTACTGATCCATTATTGCAATGTACCTATGATCTCGGCGCAGGCGCTGCAGGCCGGGCAGTCGCAGAAGCGAGCGCCCTTTTCCTTGATGTCCTTCGCATGAGCGAGGAGGGCAGCGGCTCTTTCCTCCCCGAAGAGTGCTTTGCCGGCGTCAGAGCCGGCAAAGCCGATCAGCCCATCGATCGGCATGATGTCTGCGTTGACTTCCTTTTTCAGAATAGCCGTGGCTGCTTCTTCGTCAGCGGTGCCGGCTGCAGCGAGCCACTTTTCACAAGCGGCCTTTGCTTCCGGGCAAGCAGAGGGAGCGGCGATGAGCTTCTTGACTTCTTCGGTGAGTGTGTTTCTGATTTCTTCTGTCATAAGAATCATCCTTTCTTTCAACCAATGGATATATTTATTATACGCGCATAGGCAAAGGGACGAACAGCCCTGTCTTGTACCTGATCGCGGGGAAGGATGACGCCATAGGGGATGTGCCCACATGGCCAATGCCCTCTAAAATACGGTCCAATATCGATTTTAAATAGGGACGGATAGTCCTCCCCCTGTCTTAGCGGCGCTTTTCCCTTCGAAGCGGTCATCGGCCCTTCTGCCATTTGACAACGGTCCCCTTGTCCTTTATCATCGAGAGGAAGAACTTTTTTAATTGCGGTAAAACATGGGGGAATGTGGATGAGAGAGAGGAGAATAGAAGGATGAAGGCGAGACTGAAAATTGCGTACAGTGATGAAGCCTGGAGCATGAT
>JAIJLI010000554.1 GCA_022722495.1 Dialister sp.
CGCTGGCGCTGCCCGCCGGAAAGTTCATCAGGATAGCGCTCTGCAAGATCGGTCAGTCCGGTCGCTTGAAGGACGTCCTCGATCCGCTCTTCTCGCTTTTCTTTTGACATATGTTTATTCCGGCACTGCAAGGGAAATGCGATATGCTCCCTGACGGTCATATGCGGCCATAAAGCAAATGACTGAAATACCATCCCCATATCCCGCTTATCCGGGGTGAGCGCCTGACAGCGATCTGAGTACAGCACACCATCCATTCTGATTTCTCCATCCACAGGACAGATGAATCCGGCCAGTATCTTGAGCAGAGTCGTTTTTCCGCAGCCCGAATGGCCTAGGATGGATAGGAATTCTCCTCTCTGTATCTCTGCGGAAATATCTTTCAGTACTTGTGTATTCCCATAGGCCATAGAGATATGATCTATCAAAAGAGACATCAATGATTCACTCCTTATTTTTTCTATGAAATTTTCTTTTTCCCGTCATTTGCCTAGAAGGCGCAGCAGCGAGCCTATCATCATGACGACTAAGATGACCGAGGATACGGCAGCCGCCAGGCTATAGTCTCCCGCCTGCTGCAGATTGAAAATAGTCAGTCCGATGGTTTTCGTATCCGTCGATGCCATGACAGAGGACATGGTGAGTTCCGTAAAAGCAGACAGGAAGATGAAAAATGAGCCAGATAACGCCGGCCACGCCAACTGCGGAATGATGATCCTGATCCACATATGGAAAACGCTGCTTCCTGCGACCATCGCTGCCTCTTCAGCCGAGCGAGACATGGACTGCATGGCAGCAGCACTGTTCTTAATCTGCACCACCATGTATCGCGTCACGTAGCCAAGGATCAGTATGGTATAGGAGCCATACAGCCCCGTATGCAGCCCCGGCAGCGGCTGACTCCAGTAGAAAATGAGTGCTAGCGCCAATACGATCCCCGGCACGGAATAGGTCATCCCTGCCATCTGTTCCACGAAGATCGCCATGCGGTTTCCTCTGCGTACCACGTGATACGCCACCCATGTACCAAGTAGCAGACACAGCAGTGTCCCCATGCCGGCCATGCATAGACTATTCCATGCCGCTTCGCGTACACCGTCATTGGTGAGAACAAAGCGGTAATTATCCCACGTCATATCTTCCATCCGGAGCGAGAAGGTGAATGTCTTCAAAAGAGCGCTGACAGCCATATAACAGAAAGGGATGACACTGATGGAGAGGAGAAAAACCAGAACCATCCACTCTACTCCATGCCTGATCGGACGCTTAAGGATAATACGCGCCTCATTCTCAGCGTGATGACTCTCTTCCTCCCCCACAGCTTTGCCAAGGCGTGCCGCCAGCAGGGTACCCGATAGCGCGATGACAGACAAGACCACAGACAGAACCGCTCCATACTCGAAGGAACCCGGTCCGAAGCTGATGACTTTCTCGTAGATGTATGTACTGAGCACCGGGATATTGGAAGAAATCCCCAGAAAGGCGGGGACTGCGAAATTATCTATATCCGCCAGAAAAGCCAGTACACCGCCGCCGGCTATGGCTGATGCTGCCATCGGCAGATCGATCCTCCGGATCGATCGCCACAGGGAAGAACCGGACGCCCGCGCCGCCCAGTCGATTTCCATGGAAATCTGCCGAAGCCGGTGAATCACCGTCACATAGACGACAGACATATGGCAGATACCGAGCATCGCGATGATTCCCCCCATCGTATACAGAT
>JAIJLI010000555.1 GCA_022722495.1 Dialister sp.
TTGGGCTGTTTTAGCCTTGGAATATGGTATGCCGATAGAGAGCGTGAGCAAGATTCTTGGCCATACAAACATCACCACGACGCAGATATACGCCAAGGTAACAAGCAACAAACTTGACCATGACATAGCAGTCTTTGAAAGTCGAATCAAGGGGCATTTGCCTACAATGGGAGGAATGGCATGAAAAGGACTGTAATCACCGTGGACGGAAATGGAATGCTATCCATTCCGTCCAACTTGGAGAACTTGTGGATGAGTGAGAGCGAGTTGATTGATATGCTATATGTCACAGCCCCGAAGCTCACAGCCGTGATAAGAGCCATATATAAAGAAGGTATGTTGTTGATGTCGGAAGTCCAACAGAAGCAAGAAACCTCCAAAGGCATTTGGCAAACATTGTATGGATTCCCTATGGTTGTTGCCATTTGCTTCCGTCTAAACTCCAATGGTGCAGCGCAACTTCGTGATGACATCACCAAAAGGCTGTACGGAGCAAAAGAGAAAATAGCCATTGTCCTGCAAATCTACGGAGGGACAAATGCCTTTAGCTAAGAATGGTCGCATCTTTAACGCTTCGGTTATTCACTGTCGTATTGACTTGCCTACGTACTGATTCACTGTCGTATCAAGCATTTCTATGAAGAATGCGGAGCTGCCGATGTCAAACGTTTTACATATTTATCGTATGACATATAAAACGTATGACATGCAGGAATACATTTTTGTTCATCCCGAGGAAAGGTTTACCAGCAAGCCTTTCTTCGGGATTTTTCGTTTTACCTTATCCCCAAAAGCTACATCAAACACCTTGATTTCCCATCTTTTAACACTGTCGGTTCAAACTTCTCCATTCTGCGTAGGTTTGAGTTTTGTATTTTGATTTTCCGCCATTACCTTTGCAACTTTAATTTTTATAAGTTACAAAGGAGAATTTATGAACATGACAAATGACAACAAACTGCCAGTTGAAGTTGCTACCATGCAGCCACAGGCACCACCTCCACCAAACGAGGTGTTCATCCGTGTTGGCACAACCTTATACAAGGTGGTTGACCAACCTACTATCAATGGAGGGAAGGTAAGAAAGCGCATCCCTTGGAACATGGAAACCTTGCGTCAGGACTACGGCAAGGAGTTCATCAAGTATGTCCACAAGTATGACGGATTCTGTACCGTTCCCGAACATGTGAACCACCGAACTGTAATAGACGGTTTCCTCAACCTATACGAGCCGATAGGACATAAGCCGATGCAAGGGAACTTCCCAAATATCAAGAAGTTGGTTAGTCACATCTTCGGTGAGCAATATGAGCTTGGCATGGACTACCTGCAACTGCTCTATCTCAGACCTGTGCAGAAGTTGCCCATTCTGCTGCTCGTATCAGAGGAGAGGAACACAGGCAAGACCACGTTCTTGAACTTTCTGAAAGCGTTGTTCCAAGACAACGTTACGTTCAATACCAACGAGGACTTCCGCAGTCAGTTCAATGCAGATTGGGCTGGCAAGCTGCTCATAGTCGTGGATGAGGTGCTACTCAGTCGCAGGGAGGATTCTGAGCGTTTAAAGAATCTCAGCACCACACTCTCCTACAAGGTGGAAGCCAAGGGCAAGGACAGAAACGAGATTTCTTTCTTTGCCAAGTTTGTGCTGTGCTCCAACAACGAATCACTCCCTGTCATCATTGACGAGGGCGAGACCCGATATTGGGTGAGGAAGATTT
>JAIJLI010000556.1 GCA_022722495.1 Dialister sp.
CATCCTTGATCAGGAGGAGATTTTATGAAAACAATCAATATTGCACTCCTTGGCTTCGGCACCGTCGGAAGCGGCGTCGCTGAAACCATCAAAAGAAACAGCCAGATGATGGCAGAACAGCTGGGCTGTCAGCTGAAAATCACCTATGTACTGGTGCGTCATCCGGACAAGTACAAAAATGTACCTCTCTTGGAAGGTGTCCATCTGACATCTTCTTTTGAAGAGATCATGGCCGACCCCGATATCGGCATCGTAGTCGAAGTCATGGGAGGCATCCATCCGGCCAAGGAGTATATCTTTGAGGCACTCAATCACAAAATGAGCGTCGTCAGTGCCAATAAGGATGTCGTGGCGCTCTTTGGACCGGAGATCATGCATACCGCGATGGAGAATCATGTGAATTTCTCCTGCGAAGCCAGTGTCGGTGGCGGTATCCCGATCCTTCGTCCGCTGCACGATTCCCTGGCGGCGAATGAGATCGAAAGCATCGTAGGCATCGTGAACGGGACGACGAATTTCATTCTTTCCAGTATGGACGAAGAAGGCGTCAGCTACTCGGATGCTCTTCGCGTGGCGCAGAAGAAGGGCTTTGCAGAGGCCGACCCGACCAATGACGTCTGCGGCTACGACGCAGCCAGAAAGCTCGCGATCCTCGCCTCCATCGGCTTCCGTGCGAACGTCACTTTTGATGACGTACTCGTCGAAGGCATCGAGAAGATCTCCCAGAAGGACGTACAGTATGCGAGTGAGATGGGCTATGCCATCAAGCTGCTCGCTGTCGGTACCCGTCAGGACAATGGCATCGCACTCAATGTCTATCCGGCCTTCGTACCGCGTACCCATCCGCTCGCTTCCGTCAAGGGCTCCTACAATGCGATCTATGTCACCGGCAATATCGTCGATGACGTCATGTTTTACGGACGAGGCGCCGGCTCGCTCCCGACGGCCAGTGCGGTCATGGCAGATGTGATCTCCACCGCGAAACACATCATGAATGGCTCCACCGGCACCGGCATGATGCTGACGGAAACCAAGCGCATCCCATTCTACTCTTCCCTGAAGCTGAAGAACTCCTACTACTTCCGCTTGATCGTCGACGATGTGACGGGCGTCCTCTCCCAGATCGCTTCTGCGTATGCCGACCATGACATCAGCATCAAGGAAGTCGTGCAGAAGAGCCGCTTCGAGGACGCAGCAGAACTGATGATCATCACGCAGGATACACCTCGCGAAAATATCATTCAAGTCGAAAAAGCCCTGCAGGTCCTGCCCTGCATGCGCCAGGTCGCGAACATTGTGAGGGTCATGAATGATGACAGAGAATAAGACATACATCGTCCGTGTACCGGCCACCACGGCGAATATCGGAAGCGGCTTCGACACCCTCGGCATGTCACTCGGCCTTTATAATGTCGTCCAGTTCGTTCCCGAGGAAGGACGAGAGCTCAAGGATACCGTGATCCGCGCAGAAGGGGAAGGCGCAGACCAGATCCCTTCCGGAATGGATAACATGATCATTCAGGCGATGGCGGAAACGGCCCAAAAGGCAGGAAAAAAGATCCCCGGCGGCAGCATGTACCTCATCAACCGTATCCCATTTGCCAGAGGTCTCGGCAGCAGCTCCGCGGCACTTGCTTCCGGCGTATTCCTTGCGAACCTGCTGATGGGGGAGCCCTTCGACAGGAAAGAGATCCTGAATATCACCGCGGAGATGGAAGGG
>JAIJLI010000557.1 GCA_022722495.1 Dialister sp.
GTGTGACCTAGGTCACACCCTTTTTCGTATCAGATGGCATCTTTTTTATAGTAGGGAGAGGTTATCCAGTTTCCTGTCTGCATATCCGACAAAATCGAGCGAAGAAGATCATATTCGCCTTCCAGAATGCAGAGCGGATCGAAATTCTTCATCTGCGGAAGAGAGGTATAGATACGGAGAGCTTCTTTGTAGAGCATCAGTTCAGGCGCTTTGCCATCAATGTCGATCCCGGCATCCTTGAAGTAGGCTCTGTACTGAGCGAGCAGCTGCTCGAAGTCATGGATCATTTTCTCGCGCTTCATTGTGGTGTCATATAAACTGCCCATGATGGTATCCTCCTTCGCTGCTGCGGCAGCGGGATAGAAAGCAGAGACCTCATCAGGTGCTATGGAGTAAGCGATGGGAAGCGTAGTTCCGTCTGCTTACACATCGTTTTCTCGCTTACTGTATGAGTATCTGCTTTCGAAATTCTTATGGTTTCATTATAAGAGATAAGCAGATCTTCGTCTATAGCATATGCCCATGTGTTATAACTTTCATTTTTGGGACAGGAAATATGCGAAACGGATTGATCTATGCTCCTCACCGGTCTCTGATCACAGATCTTTGATTTTGATCATGCGTTCCGAATCACGGACATCACTGTAGAATTGCAAAAATTTCTTCGAGACCACAGAGAGTGGGCGGCCCTTGACGCGGACGACGGTCTTGTACAGATCCGTATCGACCCCTGTGATGGCTTTGGCAATGAGCCCCTCTGGGAGCTTCTCTTTCGGCTCCATAGGGACGATGCTGACGCCGCAGTCATCCTCTGCCCAGCGCAGAGCGGTGGTACGCGTGGTACAGATGGAAAGGATCTGCGGGCGGATGGATTTCTCCGCGAAGATCTTCGACATCATGAGATGACAGCCGGTGGAGAGACAGAGCGGACATTCCGCAAGCTCCGGCAGCGTCGGTACGGTGATCCCTTTCAGAAAAATAGAATTTTCTGCGGTCACACAGACGATCTTTTCTTTGCGGCGGAACAGGACGTCAAAGTTATTCTGGTGGATCGGGGGAACCGAAAGGATCCCGAGCTCTGCAATGCCGGAGAGGAGCTGCTGCGACTGCTCTGTGATGCCGCCTTCGTGGATCTCATAATTGATGAGAGGAAACAGGCGATGGAAGGGCTCGAGACATTCCTTGATGAAGACAGCTGCTCTGGAATTGGCAACCGTGAAGCGCAGCGTCCCCTTGCTGCCGTCGCTGACATCTCCTATCTCATTCTTGGCCATATCCTCCAGAGAGCAGATGTATTTCGCTTTGTGGTAGAGGATGCGGCCTGCATCAGTCAGGATGAGGCGCTTGCTCCCGCGTGTCGTGATGATGAGCTTCGTACCGAAATAATTCTCCAGCGACTTCACCTGCTTCGATGGTGCAGGCTGCGCGATGTGGATATATTCCGAGGCGGCCGTCATGCTGCCTGCTTCAACGATGGCAAGAAAATTTCTGTAATTATCAATTTCCATATCAATCTCCTTTGCATTCAGATCATGTCTGCCAGGATAGGAAATGAATGCACATAGGAATCATGGTTCTATATATTATATAAGAAATAACTAATAAGTGCAATTGCAAACGCCAATAAACGGCAAATGTAAGGGGGGTGCGCTGTCATTTTCAGATTTGCATGACTTTCATTCCTACAAGCGGCAATGATTTCCCTTGGATAACTAAAAT
>JAIJLI010000558.1 GCA_022722495.1 Dialister sp.
TGACGAAGTGCCCGAGACGAGGATAGGTGATGCGCGTCACATCACCGCCGGATGCCTTCAAAGATTCAAAGAAATGCGCCTGCGCGCGCGGATCAACAGAAATGTCACTTTCCCCATTGGTCATAAAAAGCGGAATGGATCTGATCTCCTCTATATGGGACAGCGGCTGCTCTTTTTCCAGCGCATCGTAAAGCGGCCAGTTTCTCCCTAACGAGATCCCGAAACGCGCCTGCATGAATAAATGCGAGAGTATCCAGTCGCCCGATCCATTGAAGGAAATCACCGATCTCACCAGCTGCGGATAGCGGGCTGCGATCCCCAGGACGGACATGCCGCCCATGGAGTGCCCCGCGATGATCGGCGTGCCATAGCCCTTTTCCCGCACAAAAGCATGGAGATTTTCATATTCTCTCACATTCTGCCGGATCGTATCCCAGAAAATACGATAATCTTCGAGCCGATAGTAATCAGAGAGAGCATCGCGCTCCCCATGATGGATCGCATCTGGGACAAAGACGGTATAGCCATGAAGCGCAAAGACAGCCGCTTTCGTAGTCTGGTATTCTCCACGGCTGCTCCAGCCATGGTAAAGAATGAGCGCCTTTCCCTCGTCTCGGATCGGGTGCACGATGCGGACAGGGATGCCCTCGCAGCAGGTTTTCTCTATATGAAGCCGAAGCATGGGTTCTCCTTCTTTCAATGCTTTTCTTTGAGCGCTTTCAATTCCGGATGCAGACGGTCTGTCCATTTCCAGCGATTATGCAGCCAGAACCATTCCTCCGGATACTCACGAATCCACGCTTCCAGACGCTCATTGATCTTATCCGTGATATTCTGGATGGCTTCCTTCTTGGGGAGCCCTTCGTCCGCTGTGATCGGATCGCCGATGATGATCTCAAAGCGGAAAGGCCCCGTCTGGTGGATCAGCGCTGTCATGACCGGCAGCTTGCAAAGCATGGAAAAATGCGCCGGCCCTGTCGCAGTCAGTGTTTTCTCCCCGAAGAAATCAGACAGGATCCCCGTATCTCCGGGATCCTGGTCGCACAGAAGTCCCACGAAGTATCCTTCCTTCAGCCGGCGGAGCATATCACGGACTCCCGTCTTATACTCGACAGTCTGCCCCGGCATCGAACGATACTCGCAGAGGAAGCGGTCAAACTCTTCATTGTTCTGCTTCATCGCGACAGAAAGCAGCGGATAACCGTAGAGCGCAAGTGCTGCCCCTTCGATCTCCCAGTTACCGCAGTGCGTCGCCGCCAGGATGCAGCCTTTTCCTTCCGCCTTGATCGCATCCAGCTTTTCCTTCCCTCGAATGGTCACATACTCGGAAATATTCTCCTTCGTAAGCAGCGGAAAGCGGAACATCGAGACCCCCATCGGTCCGAAACGGACAGCCGATGCCTTCGCGATGCGCTCTGCTTCCTTCTCGTCCTTGGCAAGACCGGTGCGGAGAAGATTCGCGACTGCAAGCCGCTTTCTTCTTGCCGGTACCAGCAGCCAGAAAAATTTCCCCAGCGCATCCCCCGCTTTCACGGCATTTTCTTCCGAAAGCCCGCAGCAGAAAGCGCCGAGCGTCTTGAGCAGTCTATAGGTACCTTTCATAGGATGCCCCTTTCATGGATAATCAGTGAAACGTCTTGCCCGCATCCCCGATGGCCAGACTATGCCATGGATTCCGTGTGCAAGACTGCGATAGTGGCTGCGCCATATAAAAAAAC
>JAIJLI010000559.1 GCA_022722495.1 Dialister sp.
CACACGGGAGGCGATGTCGGCGATGGCGGAGAGGGCGTCCTCGGTGAAGGTGATGTCTTGTCCTGCTTGCATCAGGAGTACACCTTCTTTTTCTTAGCCACCGTGGTATTTCTCGCTTTATCTTATCTCACTGGTTCGACATTGATATAATATTTTAGCCGGCCATCTTCCGTATACTTCTCCTTTGTTCCATAATTCTCTAAGTTAAAGGTAATTTCTAATATATATCCATTTTTTGACCACGTATAAGTTTGAGACATAAGTACATTTGTATCATGTCGATGATACTCACTCATACCTTCATTTTTCCAACCATCCTTTTCTAGCTGCTTACTATAATAATTTAAAATATCGGTTCTGCTAGCATAACTTGCAAACTGCTTGCTGAGACGATAGTTTTTTGGTGTACGCCAAATTGCATGAAGCTGTTTATCCAAAGTTTCATTTGTATCTAACTCGTAAAGTGCAGCTACTTGTGGTTGAAGTTCCGCCGCTATCTCTCTAGTCCCGATACTATCCATAAAATAGAATAGAATAAAAGGAACCATCAAGAAAACTATCCAAGATAACAGATTTCGAATAACAGTATGTTTTTTTAGTTTAGTTATCAAACTCCATAATTTGTTTTCATATATAGGCTTTGGCTTTGAGGAATCAACAATATTTATAAAAAGACATACAAGTAGTTTTATCATTTTACTATTTCCCTCTTAGTAAATATCTAATCGAAATAGGCACGCTTTCCTCTGGTGTTTCTTCAGCTACATCACACCCAATTCCAACCTGTGGTGTTCCGACACCATATTTAAAAACTAGTACTTTCCCTAAATATTCTCCACTAACAGGAATAGAATTTATACCTCATTTTAGCTAACTGGTTTGACATTAATATAATATTCTAATCTACCGTCTTCAGTATAGTTTTCTTTTGTTCCCAAATCTTCCAAATCAAAAATAATTTCAAATTTATATTTACCTTTAGCCCATGTATAAGTCTGCGAAAGGAGCACCTTATCTTTATAGCCATTTTCATACCCATAAAATTCACTCATGCCTTCACTTTTCCACCCATTTTTTTCTAGCTCTATACCATAGTACGTTAAAATAGTTTCCCTATCCGCATAACTCGCAAATTGTCTCATTAAATGATATCTTTGGGGCGTACGCCAAATAACATCCAGCTGTTTATCCAAGGATTCTTGTGTATTTAATTCATGAATAGCAACTACTTGAGGTTGAAGTTCTGCTGCCGTTTCTTTGATTCCTATACTATCCATAAAATTAAACAAAACGTATGGAACAACTAAGAAAATCCCCCAAGAAACTAAATTTTGGACAATGCTATTTTTCTTCAACTTAAAAATTAAATCCCACACCCTTTTTCCACACACAGACTTTTCTTTCTGGGGATCTATAACGTTTATCAAAAGAGAAATAAGTGATTTTATCATTTTACTTTTTCTCCTTCAATAAATATCTTATCAAGGCAGGAACACGTTCTTCCGATGTTTCCTCTGCTACATCCCATCCACCTCGTAGAAGCCATCATATCTTCTAAAAAGGAGAACTTTTCTAGATTGTCATCTACCACGATCTCTCGCACGAAAAAAGCAGTAGAAGAAAGATCTTGAATCGAAGGATCTACTTCTACTGCTTGTTCAAAGGCGATAGGCTTCGTCAGCTGAGCCGTGCTCCGGCTCGCACTGATGGCATGCTG
>JAIJLI010000560.1 GCA_022722495.1 Dialister sp.
AATATTGTTGGCATCGTTTCTTTTTTCTGCAAAGATACGCTTTTCTTCTGAAAGATGCAAGGAATTATTGAAAAATGTTTGAGGATGAGGGAGATAAAAAGAAAATGCAAAGAAATATGGCTTTTTTGTTGTTATAATCAAAATAATTATGTACTTTTGCAAAAACAAAAAACCCGGGGTCATCACCAGCATCGAATAATCTGGGAGAGGGCCTTACCGGGACTGCGCTGCAAAGATAATAATAAAAATGGAATATACCAAAGATTTTTTCGAAAAAGTTTTCTCAGCAGATAGAATGAAGAAATATTTCTTGCTCTATCCCGGTGAAGAACATAAGGCTGTAAAGCATTATCAATGTAATATAATGCTTTCTGAAGCTATGTACCCATGTCTTTCTGTCTTTGAGGTAGAACTTCGCAATTCCGTAGTTCGCGAACTTGTGGCATTTGCCAAAAGAGAAGATTGGTATGTGGTTTTCTCAACAACTCCAGGCTTGATGGAACTGAATAAATATATAAGCACAGCTAAAAAGCAAATTGCTGCACGAGGAGAAGATATAACCACTGCTAAGATTACCGCAGAGTTAACCTGGGGCTTTTGGACTTCTCTTTTCAATAGAAACTACGAACGTATTCTTTGGAAAGATTTAAGGCGTGCTTTCCCTTTTGTGAAGAAAGCAAATCGGCAAAGGAAGGTAGTTGCCAGCTTCTTAAACAAATTCCGTCGCTTGCGCAATAGAATTGATCATAATGAAGCTATTTGTTGGAATCTCAATGAAGTTGAGATGATACATGATGAGATGAAGAATGTCATGGGATGGATGAATAAGGATGTCCCAAATTGGATGTCTCAATTTGATAGATTTAATTCTGTTAGTTTGGATATACGTAAAATTATGGATTGGTAAAAAGTATGGCATTACGACATTGATGAATTTGATGCTTTAGCAGATAAGGCTTGCTTGGAGGGTAGGCTGGGACGTATCTGAAATTACGTCGGGACGCGTCTGTTGCTACATCGGGACGTAGGAAATGCTACGTCGGGACGTAATTTTTGCTGCATCCTGAGAGGCTTTTCGATAAAAACCATAGAAAAACACTACGAATTGAACCGAAAATAAGCGTTTTTGCTCTATTTTTTCAACCTTTTAGCTCCCAAAACACCTCTAAAACACCCGATAATCGCTGTTTTTTGCAAAACGTGGCAATAGGTGGTAATAAGGTGACAATAAAAAAGCCCCTTATTGCCACCCGTTATTCTCTTATTATCAGCCACTTATAATAAGCGTGGCAAATGTGGCAATAAAATTGAGAAAACATGTTCCTATGCGTAGAAGCTCTTTGTTTCTCAAACATTCCATCAAAATCCGATTTGTATAAATACTATTGCCATAGTTTCTTCTTGGGAAAATGTTTGAGAGAGATAATGTCATTTTTGGGGAACGAGAAAATGGGAAAGTGACGAAAAGTGGTAAAACTACCACTTTTTGCTTGTAAATCATGGTGAAAGCCTTCGTTTGAGTCTTTTCAGTGACGAAAAACGGTAAGTTTACCACTTTTTGATAATATAGTATAATTATGGATATTAAAAGACAACAATATTTAGACCAACTAATTCAACACCTTGGCAAAATATTACTTTTCGGATCTTGGAATCAGAAACGCTCTCTTAGGCTTTCGCCAGCAAGAAGAGACACATATCATGGAGAATATCA
>JAIJLI010000033.1 GCA_022722495.1 Dialister sp.
GGCTGACGATACGAAAAGAACGCTCTCCGCAGTTCTTCGGGCATTCCTCCCCGCTGCGAACTCGTTGAAGAGGGACACACCGAAGGAAGCGGATGGATAGCAGCGATCTGAAAACGAGTGAGAAACCATCCGCTCCCCGTTTCGTCATCCCGAGCGCAGCCAAGGGATCTTTCTGGCAGACCCATAACGGACGACGTGATACGGCAGGAAAACGAAACACAAAGACGTCGATTTTCATTTTCACACTGACATGGATAACCGCAGGGCAAGGAAGATTTCTCGATTTCGCTCGAAATGACGTTACGAGAAAGCCGCCTGCTGCCAATGTCCCCTTTCCGATTATACTCTGCAATGAATCCGCCTTTCCTTAGTGCGCAAAGACCGCAGCGGCATCGCCGCTGCGGTCTTTTGCTTGCCGGTACCGGATCCCCGGTCCCTATTTATGCTTCACGATATACTCTTTCATATCCGCATGGAGGATCTTCTTATAACTCTCCACCCCCGGCTGGTCATAGGCATTGACGCCCGCAAGCGCTCCCTCGTAGGCGATCGTGAGGAAGAGAAAATGCATGAGCGCCCCCACAAAGTGTAGAGGCCATGATGATCGGTGCAATGATCGCAAGCTCTCCCCACTTGGCTCCCGCAAGACTCCCCATCATCCAGTACGCGATAGTCTGCATGCCTTCTTTATTATTCGCAAAATATACAATAAAGCTGGAAAATGCCCCGCACACCGCCAGCCCGCAGCCAACAAGGGACGCCAGGATCACGCGCGGCAAACGAAGCAGCCAGACGATATCATGGACAGGCCCCTGCCCGGGTGCCGTGATGGGCTCTCCGCTGGTAAACTGCGCGAGCACCGTCTCGTAAATTTCACGAACCGGCAGCTTCACTGTCCCGATACTGAGCGCCCAAAACAGGGAGAATACGAGCAGCAAAGCGAGCACAAGCAAAAGACAGGCAAATCCGATTTCTCTAAACAGTTTCTGCATCTTACCCCTCTTCTTGATCTTTATAAAAAAGTTGCAAATTTATTATACACAAAAAACATTCTCATTCACAGGAAGATCAGATCCATACTTTTTCGTTTTATTAGTAAAGACGATTCTGCTTTTCCTGAATTTCTGCCATCAATGATCGGATGCGTATCTGTAACGCTCCCGTACTGACCCCCTGATCCAGTGAGATCATAGTATAGCGCTTCCCTGCCCGTTCCAGCCTCTTCTGTACAGCATCTATCGTCGTCATATCCCAGCCGCAACTGGTCGACTGCAGCTGTACAAAATGCAGATAAGGATTTGTACAGACCATTTCCGCAGTAAATAAAGCCTTCTCCCGGAAAGTAGGCGTATCATGTCCCTCATTCTGCAGTAAGTACAATCCCTCTGCAGACAACACAGGGATACCCAGTCCTGCCATGACAGCGGGTATACCCTTATTGATCTCGGGATCCAGCTGATAGCTTCGTCCGACCAGTACTAGGGCGTTTTTCTTTTCCCTTTCGATCCATTCCAGGACATCCCTTGTTTTCTTTTCCAAACGCGCCTTATAGCCCCGCTGTGCCTTCTCTGCTGCCGTCGTGGCGCGCCTCAAAGCATACGGTGTCACCTGCGGAAGATTCTCCCTCATGAAAGCAAGCAACGACTGATGGTCACAAAAAGAGATCTGCGGGTGATAGAATGGAATGCCGGCTGCAGAAATCTGCTCCTTCATCTGCTCTGCCAATACATCCCCATAGGCTGCATGTGTCGCTTCATCAATATCCGGCTCTTCTTTTCCCCCGCTTATCACAGGCATCCAGATACCATCGGGCTTACATTGTTCCAAAAAGTACATCAGATGTCCGTGGGCCAGCCTGCAGGGATAGCAGTAAATCCCATGCGGCATGGTCACAGTACTCTTTCCAAGTGATGCTGCATCAAAAGCAGAGAGAATGACGCGATACCCAAGCGTCTGCCAAAAGACCTTCCAGTAAATCATATCTTCCCATCGCCCCAGCACCGCCGGAATACCCATTGTTTTTTCAGCTGACGGGTTTACCTTCGATGACTGCAGCAGCTGGTTCTTTTCCCACTCATAGAGATTTGGCACCTTCCGAGAAACAAAATGCTCTTTCGCCAGTAGCCGTTCACCATAAGAGCATCGATTCCCTACAATAAAGCAATGTCCATTAGAAAAGGTTTTTTTCTGCAAGAGACAGTGATTCCCGCACCCCGGGCACCGGCTTGACTCCTCTCTGACACTCAGTTTTCGTATTTCATCCGCAGAAAGCATCTTCGACCGTGCAGCTTCCGGCATCCTTTTCTTCGTCAAGAGCGCCATCCCATAAGCCCCCATGATGCCGGAACCATTCGGACGAACAACCGGATGACCGACCAGTGTCTCAAAGGCACGCAGAACAGCATCATTCTGAAAGGTCCCTCCCTCTACCACGATATGCGACCCCAGTTCCTCTATCGAGTCCAAGCGCATCACCCGATACAGTGCATTCTTCACGACAGAAAGACAAAGTCCGGATATCAGCCCGCCTGTGTCCACATTTTCATTTTGCACCTGATGTACCTTGCTATTCATCAATACGGTGCAATGATGCCCCAGATCCAGACAATACGGGGCATGTACTGCCTTCTTTACAAATTCATCCATGGAGAGTCCCATGGACTCAGCAAAGGTTTCCAAAAACAAGCCGCATCCGGAAGCGCAGGAACCATTCAAAACGATTTTCTGAATGCTCCCCTTTCTGACGCGGATATACTTCATATCCTGTCCGCCGATATCCAACAGATCTGTAACCTCCGGGCAGAAGAAACGGGCTCCCTGTAAATGTGCGACGGTTTCCACTTCTCCGGTATCGATCTGAAAAGCCTGTTTCAAAAACGCCTCTCCATATCCGGTGATGCCGGATGCGGCGATGGAAATGCCCGCAGGCAGTGCTTTATACATAGCAAGAAGCATCGTCTTAGCTGTCTCAAGTGCGTCGGCCTCATTTTTCCTGTAATCCTCATAACAAATCTGACCCTCTTCATCCACAAGAACCAGCTTGATCGTCGTAGAGCCTGCATCCATCCCCAGCCACAATCTAGCGAGCGGCTGCGGCATCGGCCTTCGGGGAAGTCGGAAACGTTGATAATAGCATCGAAAGCTGTCATACGCTGCCATATCCGGAAAGAGTGGTTCCAGTCGTTCGGCAGCCACTTCTTGTAAATGATCCTGATCCAGCAGTCTCTTCACATCCTGCCATGCAATTGGAGCAGCTTCCCGACCCAGCAAAGCCGCTCCCCAAGCACAATAAAGCTCCCCGTGCGTGACAGGAAGGACATCTGCCGAAGAGATTCCGATCGTCTGCAAGAAGCTACGGCGAAGCGCCGGCATGAAAGCGAACGGGCCGCCCAGAAGCGCCAGCTTCCCCTGTATCAGCCGCCCTTTGGCCAGATCAGAAAGCACCTGATTCACCACCGCCTGGAAAATAGATGCTGCCAAATCCGCTTTACCGACGCCCTGATTCATCAGCGCCTGAATATCAGTTTTCGCATAGACCCCGCACCGGGAGGCAATGGGATAGAGATGTATCCCATTTTCTGCCAGCGCATTCAACGCCTGGATATCCACACCGAAGAACGCCGCCATATGTGCCAGAAACGTTCCCGTCCCACCTGCACATTTCCGATTTGTTCTGAGATCCATCTCGCCATTTCTCTCGAAATACATCATCCGCGCATCTTCCCCACCCAGAGAAACAGCCACATCGACCTCGGGGTGAAACCTCCGCAAGGCCTCTGTCTCTGCCTGCACTTCATTCACGAAAGGGATCTGCAGTGCCGAAGAGAACTCAGCCGCCCCCTTCCCCGTAAAAGCCAGATGCAATGCCCCCTCGCGCACTTTCGCCATCAGCTGCCGCCACAGTATTCGGAGCGTTTCCCGCACGCGATAATGATGCGGCACATACGCAGAGTGCATCAGCTGCCCCCGCCCAGAAAGCACGACCACTTTGATGGCAGCGGAACCGATATCAACTCCTACTGAGATGGACTCCATGTTGGTGACCCCTTTCTTATAAAAAACTCTCAATAGATAATTGCAGATTAGTTATCTATTGAGAGTATTTTAACATATTTTTGTTGATCTTTACGGAAATATTGGAAGCAGAATGAAATCAGATGCGATCAACATTTCTTTAGAACTTGAACTGCGCAGAGATCGCATAGGTTCTTGGTGCACCGAGGCCGATATTATTTCCACCGGCTGCATACCAGTAGTCTTTATCAAAGAGATTGTAGCACCACGCCGAAAGTGTCACCGGCTGCCTTCCGAAATGGGTATCCCAAGAAACCCCCAGATCCACCAGCGTCTGTCCGCCAATCGAAATCGATCCGCCTTTACCATCATAGCTATTTGTATTTCTGATCAATGCAGCGCCGGTATAGGTCAGACGTCCTGTCACCTGAAGCGCATCTGTCGGCTTGTACATCAGCGCCAGGTCAGCCGACCACTTCGGCATCGCATCTACGCGTCTGCCGTCATTCAGGCCATACTTCGTCTTTGTTTGTTTGGAATCCAGATAAGATAAACCAATGATGTAGCTTAACTTCCTTCCGGCCTCACCGGACAAAGAGTATTCGATCCCACGATTTCTCTGTTCCCCATCCAGTTTATACGCTTCAGTGCCATCTCCATTCGGTACTGCGATGCCATTGGCTTTTTTGATCTCGAAGAAGCTTAATGTGCTTAACGTATCTCCATTTTTGTACTTGAAACCAAATTCGTTCTGTTTTGTTTTAGACGGTGGAAGGATTTCATTTCTATTGCTATAACTCGATCCCACTGTATTGCCCTGTACAAAGTTTTCGGTATGGCTGGCATATACAGCCACATTGGGCGTGATTTTATAATTCAAGCCCAAGATCGGAGCTGTCGCGCTGGACTTCACGACATGTCCCTTCTGGTCATCTTCCTTGACTTCATGTCCATGATAACCAAAAGTAAAGTGCAGTCTGTCATCTGGAGAACTCAGTGTATTCACCAAAGTCCAACCGCTCATGATATCCGACTGGCTGGGATTGATGGCATCCCATACTACATTCGGACGAGCAGAAGATGTTCCGCTGTAAATGTTTCCGGTAATATTATACTTATTAGCCGCACTAACATTGGTATCTTTTTCTCTTGTGAATTTCGTCCAGTCAAACATGGCTGCCCATTCATTTTTCCACTGCCCTACATTGAATTTTCCTTTGAATCCGGTATTGGCATACGTGTAGTGATGGAAAACCGGCATCTGTGTATAGGTACCCGTGTAATTCCCATCAAAATCAATCAATTGACGACTAGACCACTGCTGCAGCCAGCTGGAATAATCCTCCCAGCGCCAGCCAAAATTGCCAAACCAGGTCAGATCATCTGACAAATACTGCTCATGATTCAAAATAAAAGTGGTGTTTTCATATTTATCATTGGACCAGTGCGGAGAAAGATTCTTTTTATTATTCGGTACCTTTGGAAGACCGCTCAAGCTGCCTAGGCCAATGGTATTGGACCGACCATACTGGTTGTCATAGTCGTAGCTGAAGAAAATATTGGTCTTGCTGCGTTCAGCGCGATGGTCGATATTCACTGCAATATCTCTCTTGTAATCTCTGGTGCCATCTACAGCGAGACCCCCCGTCGCATTCAACGCATTGATGCGCACGCCCCAGGCACCATCTTTGCCAAAACGTTTACCCACATCGACCGTCTGCGTATAGTAGGAATCACTAGACCAGGAAAGACCCGCATTCAGCATTGGCTTTTCCTGTGCTTTTTTCGTTGTGACGCCGACCGTCCCGCCGACAGAGCCTGCCATGAAAATGCCAATCCCATTGACACCAATGTTTGGCCCTGCCAGTACTTCAACGCGATCCATATAGTTGGTCGGCATGGTCATCTGATGACTCATGCTAGGGATGCTGTTCATACTCCAGCTGCCGCTGCCTGCCGAAAACCCACGAATATACAGGTTTGTGTCCGTAGACCCATGTGTAACACGAACGGACGGAGACAAAGACAGCACGTCCATCACACTTCTCTGTGGCTGGGAGAAGGTTTCCATCGCCTTCTTGGTGAAGGTCATCTGTTCAAATGGCGTGTCCAGTACATCCTGGCTGCCCAGTGTCCCCACATTCTGCTTCGTACCCACCATGCCCGATGCGACCGGTGCCAGCTGTGCTGTATCTGCATCATAGCGATCAGCGGTGACGATCACTTCATCGAGCTGTGTACCAGATGCCAGTACCCCCCCCCAGAAATTCCGTTTGCCATCAATAATGCGGCCACCAGCCCTGCTGCTCGTTTTTTGTTCATAATCTCTCTCCTTATATGAATTCTGATAAGAAACGTCTGCATTCTCATTCGATCCCTCGCGATTATTGCTTTTTGCTTCTCTTGATTCTCACGATTTGAATAAAATGACTCATGCGTTCTTAACAATTGATAATCGTATTATAAAGTAGTGGGTTACCCACATGTCAATATATTTGGGGCGTTTAATTAAAATGTTTTGGATACAATCCCCTCGCAAAGATTTCTATCGCATCCCTCACACGAACCGCCGGACAGCGGATTGTATAAAAAGGGATCGCATATACCCTTTTATTTTTGACAGCGCTGACTTCCTGCAAGGCAGGATGTGTGTATACAGACGCCAGTGTCTCCTCATCAATTTCCGGCTTCGACTGAATAAAGATGATATCCGGATTTTCTGCGACTGCCGTTTCCAGACTCATGATCTCTGTATTTCCGACACTCTCGACCTCTTTCCCCAAGACATGACCCCCCAGGCGAGTCACTATATCTC
The DNA here is from genome assembly GCA_022722495.1 of Dialister sp. Lineage (GTDB taxonomy): Bacteria > Bacillota > Negativicutes > Veillonellales > Dialisteraceae > Dialister. Next base: position 6,830 of record JAIJLI010000033.1, read on the forward strand.
CTGGCAGTGTGCGTGGCGTATACACATGCAGATCCTTTGCAAGACTGCCTATCAGCAGTACCTGGGGATGTGTGTCCTGCCCAGCACTGTACTCCGCATAGGTTTTCAGCCTGTTTTGAATATCCCCACAGATTTCTGCTGCCTTTGTACTGTTCCCGATAATTTTTCCGATATCTTCAATGTACTTCAATTCATCTTCTATGACATGCTTCTTTAAAAATTCTGCATTATTCATCATGGTCATATACACAGGCACATGGCGCTCATGCCAGAAATTCCACGTCCCGATAGAATTGGCTCTTCCGGTGAAATCGAAAAGCCAGCCTAAGATAAAATCCGGATGCAGCGTCAATGCCGTTTCCTGATTCAGCGTATACTTCGTCATTAGCGGCAGTGTCGGATAGATCTTTTGATTTTCTTCCGTCAAATGACGCACATCATCGATCCCTGATACAGCCACGATCCGATCTTGGGCTCCCAACTCCAGCAATGTCTCGACTGAATTCTGCCATAGGGCAATGATCTTCTGCGGGGGCTTTTCATACGCCGTAGCGACTCCGTTCCCCTGACTATCATAGTTCTCTACCACCACAGGAAATGCCTGTTCCTGCCTGATTGCTGCGGCAGACGAAGCAGGCTCTTCCTGGTTTCCCATACCACATCCGCCAATCAGAAATGCTGCTCCCATGAGACAAATTTGTGCATATCGTTTCCAATTCATTTGTATTTCCTCATAAAATAATCATGCTACGCATTGCATTCCATTATGGTATTATAAAGTTATGGGTAACCCACAAGTCAATTGAAAGCTAAGATAATCATGGAAAACGCAAAAAAATATCTAACCATTCGCAAATTCAGTGAATTAACACACACATCCATTGATACGCTGAAACACTATGATGCGATCGGGCTGCTAAAGCCTGCCTATATCGGAGAAAATCATTATCGTTATTACCTGCCCGAACAATCGCTGGTACTCACACGCATTTTGTTTGGAAAGAACGCATGCATTCCGCTCAAAGAAATCCGAGAATTTATTTTGGCAGAGCACCATGAAGTAACGATAAACAAATATGATGAAATCTCCCAAACGCTGAAAAGCCACATGCAGGAAACCACCGCTATTCTCAATACCATCAGCAACCTTCGCTACTACTACCAGCTTTCAAAGCGCCACGCACCAGAAACTTTATTCGATCTCTACCTGCCGGAGTGGTTTATCATTACCTCAAAGAAAGCCAAGACCAATCATCAATTTGAGTCCTCTGAATCCAATATAGCCAATCAACTTTTTCTGGAAGGATTTGCTGATGAAAAATGGCCGCATTATCTATTACAGGCACTTTTTACCTCTGTCGACATTGCCAAGAAAGACTTCACGCAAGTAACCTACTTTTTAAAAATTGATCATCCAGAAAAACATAGGAAAGAAGAAATTCAATTCATTCCAAACGGCGAATGGATCTGCATGCTTTTCTATGCATGTGGACGAAACATGGCAGAGTGTGTCCACTTTTATCTAGATGCGCTCAAAAAAGAAAACCAATCTATTAAAGGCCCCATTTTTATCATGGACATCGTCAACTGTCTCATCACCTCAAAGCCAGAAGATTACTGCACCATGATTTATGCCATGAAAGAAAAACAAAACTATGAAGAATACTGACACACGTGAAGTCATTATGATTTCTATCCGCCTATCCACTAAAAATCTCCAGACCGATTATTATCCATTCATTCTTGAACCGGAAGCACGCCACCTATTCTTAAAAGAACTAGCTTCACACTTCGCAGCCAGAACAGATCTTTTGGATATTCAGCAGCACCTGGATGAGATACTTTTGACGCTGGACGGCCAGCAAACAGAAAGTTACACGTTTGCTCTCACGTTGCCACGCCTGATTTCTATCACTCTAGATACATGCAATGCCTGCGGCAAAAATCAGCAGTGGTTTCGCAGCCTGTCTGCCTGTATTGCAATGGATGCCGGTCTTTCCCGCCCTATCCGCCTTTTCATCTCAGACACGATCCCACCCATCATTCAATGGACAGGCCTTCATGCTGACAGAGTCTCCACTCTTACCCAAGAAATGGCCGCCGGCAATTCCCCTTCCTGCCTGATCACACATGCTCTTTACAAAAGACTATCTCCTTCCATCCAATCCAAGTATGCGACGCTTTATTATATCCGTCATATCTGCTGCTATTGCGCAGAGTTATAACAAAATCAGCACAAGCAAAAACACCCGAAGACTATAGCATATAGACTACAGCCTTCGGGCGCTTTCATTTGTAAGATTTCAAGAAAGTGCTTTTCCTTCTTCCACCCAGCTTCTCAATTCATGCACTTCCTCCAAAAGTTCCGCATGTGTCAGCTTTTCATGCGGTTCATACTCGATAACGATGTCCGCGTCCTCGGTATATTTTCCTGCCCAATGCATGTTCTGGCGAATATCTGCCGTTCCATGGTGATAGTCCAGATGCTGGTCTGCTTTGCCATCATTGACGGAGAGCCTATACACTTGGCGACGAAAACATTTGCCGGTCGATGATAGACCATGTGCGGCGTATCCAGCATCTGGATTTTCCCATGATGGATGACGAAAGGAGGAACCGCCTCTTCCCATTCCTTTTCAATCCGCTGCGGAAGCCAACCTCCGCCCTTTCGGGGCACCTCCTTCCGGAGGAAGGAGGGAGAGCGCGAAGAATAGGGCTGCCATTTCTTGCACATCGCCTTCTGTTTATTTTCTCCATCACGAAAAAAGCCAGCACCGTGATCGGTACTGGCTTTCAGGCTGGTGACCCAAGAGAGATTCGAACTCCCGACACCTTTTTGTAATTCTCGTATGTGCCCGGCTTTCTGGCGGGCGGTTTGATGGTAATGGAGAGCCATTTTTCCAAGAATTGTCGGAGGGTGGGGATATCTTTTTCGGCCCGGTAAATGGTCATTCCGCTGGCGGCCTTGTACTCGATTTCTTTTTCCTGCCTCTTTGCCTCCCGCTTGCTCTCGCTCCCTGTGGCAATCCATTTTTTCTTCCACTTTTCGCCGTCTTTGTAGTTGATGACCACGTACCAGTATTTCCCTTTTTTCTGCAGCATAGGCTCTCCTTTCTGCGGGGACGAATGACCATTTGGGGAAATTTAAAACGGTCAAAATCAACCAGCTTATCTGGTTAAATTATTTTCTTCGGCCAGCTTAGATTCGTAATTTTTCATTTTTGTTTCAATAGCTTCCGGGTATGGAACCCTCTTAACAAGGCAAGAAATAATAATGTTTAATTCGTCCTTGCTCAATAGGTGCGAAGCGATCATTACAACGACAGGTTCCATTTTTGGAAAAAAGTCTTGGCATTCGTAGTTGTTCACACTCAAAAAATACTGTCCTAAAGCCATTGCGGTACGTTTGTTAGCATCTATAAAAATGTGAAACATTATGACCGAATACACCAGATGAGCAGTTTTCTCTACAATGGAGGGGTAATAAATGTCATTTTTGATATGAGATAAAACGCTATCTAGCTGCCCTTTCTGCTGTGGATTAATACCTGAGACCCCGCCAGATATGCTTAAAATAAGATCATGAACGTACAGCGCCCATCTAAGCGGTATATAAATAACGGGAGTTCGCATATTCTTCATTTTACTTATCCTTTAAACGCAAAAATATCGCACGGTGTTCCCGAATTTGTTGTTCCAGGGATTTACTCTTGTTCCCCAAAAATCTTTCAAAATCGTCTGGATCTACGGATGTAATATAATTTTGCAATTTTTTGTGCTCAGCATCCCGAAAGCTTAAATCCCTGCTGGCCATTTTGGTACGCGCTTGCTCTATAAAGGTTTTAGTCGAAGGGTGTTCAGAGAGTGATTGTATAACAAGAGAAGCTTCTTCTTTTGTTAACTTTCTATTTAGTTCCTTATATTTTTTTTCAAGTTCATAGGCAGCCCCTCTTTCGACAGCCGTAATGCATAAAAGAACCTCAGTATACATAGTATCCCGTAACTTGGTACGGGTAGAAAGGCGGAGAACGCGCTGGTATTCCTTTGCCTTTTCTAAAAATATACATTGATAGACCTTATTGGTAAAAAATTCATATTTGTATGAACCCATATCCACATAGCTATTTAAGGCATTGGTAAAGTTTTTGCGGCCGGTTTCATTTTGATATGAAATCTCTAGGAAATTTGGATCGCGCTGATTGATAAATTGCGTATTTCCGTTTGTTCTGCTTTGCAGTACATTCATGGTTATATCCAGGATTTTTTGTCTGATTTCTTTTGCCCTTTCACTGGTTGTGAGCAGCATAGCAATATCTAAAACAGACCGAATTGTAAAAAGTGATAAGTTCCGTATCAATGGGCTTATTTTGTAACCGCTTTCCCTGAAGGCGGACAAGGTATCACCAGACAAAATACGGAAACCGTTTTGGGCCAATTCATCACGGTTAGCTTCGATGATGCGTTGAATAGTTCTGGTATCAACATCAAAAATATTAGAAACCGAGTCAATTGTAAAAACAATTTCCGCCTGCCAGAGATATCCGGTTAATGGAAGCTCTTTTTGTATTTGCTCAATAGCGTATGAATTGTTTAAAATGTTTTGACGATCCACCTGGGAGTGAACAAGATCTTTGGACATTTTAACCTCCTATAACAATTTTCAGACAGGGAAACATTCGATAATTACTGACTTTTTTGCGGGGTGAACGACATCCATGTCGTTCACCCCCCTCTTTTCTAAAAGCATCAATCGCCCATCGCACAGTC
>JAIJLI010000561.1 GCA_022722495.1 Dialister sp.
GTGAAAGCAGAAATACGTAGCACCAAGGCGTCGTTTCCGAACCGGTGCTTATGTGATGCTGACCGCAGTGCAAGAAAGATCCCTCGGCTACGCTCGGGATGACGACAGCGCGAAGCACTATCAAAACTCCGCGGCGCTTCCTTGTTTTTATGCGCCGCACCACCATTTCGCATTTCTCATTTCGCATTTCTCATTTCTAATTTCTCATTCAAGCGAAGCTTTCATACGGAATCAAAGGGCGCCCCGCCCCACGGGCTAACCCTGAACCCTGAACCCTGAACCCTGAACCCTGAACCTGCTTCCTCTTTCCATTCCCTTTTCCCTTTATTTATGGTAATATGGTAGCCATAGACTATATTTATAATGAGGTGCAGGAATGAATATCATCGACGAACTGAAATGGCGCGGGGCTGTGAATCAGCAGACTGACGAAGCGGGTTTATACAAGCTGGTGGGAGAGAAATCGATCTCTCTCTACTGCGGGATCGATCCGACGGGAGACAGCATGCACATCGGGCACCTGATCCCATTCATGATCCTGAAGCGTTTCCAGCTGGCGGGGCATCATCCGGTCATCGTCATCGGCGGCGGCACGGGCTCCATCGGCGATCCGTCTGGCCGTAAGACGGAGCGTGTGCTCCAGTCGGCGGAGCAGGTCAAGCACAATGCGGAATGTCTGACGAACCAGATGAAGCGGCTCTTTGGAGAGGACGGCTTCACGATGGTGAATAACTATGACTGGCTGTCGCAGATCTCCCTTTTGGATTTCCTTCGTGACTATGGCAAGCTTTTCAATATCAATACGATGCTTGCCAAGGATGTCGTGGCATCTCGCCTCGATACGGGGATCTCCTTCACGGAATTCTCTTATCAGATCCTGCAGTCCATCGATTTCAAGATGCTCTATGACAAATACGATGTGCAGTTGCAGATCGGCGGTTCGGACCAGTGGGGCAATATCACGAACGGTGTCGACCTTATCCGTAAGATGGAGGACAAGCACGATGCCTACGGACTCACCATCCCGCTGATGCTGAAGGCAGACGGCACGAAATTCGGCAAGACGGCGGGCGGCGCTGTATGGCTGGATCCGAAGAAGACCTCGCCCTATGAATTCTATCAGTTCTGGTTCAATCAGGATGACCGCGATGTCGTGAAGTACCTGAAGTATTTCACCTTCCTTTCGAAGGAGGAGATCGATGCGCTTGAGACCGAAGTCGCAGAGCATCCGGAGCATAGAAGCGCGCAGAGGAAGCTCGCAGAGGAGGTCACCCGCTTCGTCCACGGTGAGGCAGGTCTTTCGCAGGCAGAGAAGGTCACGCAGGCACTCTTCTCCGGTCATATCGAAGAGCTCTCCGGCGAGGAGATCGAAGGCGCTTTCCGCAATACCAAGGGCGGCGAAGTGCATGAAGAGAGCATCAATATCGTCGAAGCACTCGTCGAGGGCGGCGTAGAGAAGTCCAAGCGGCAGGCCAGAGAAGATGTGAAGAATGGCGCGATCCGCGTGAATGGTATCCAAGTGAAGGATACGGAAGCCGTGATCTCCGCGCATCCGAATACGAATGGACAGTTCATCATCATCAAAAAAGGAAAGAAAAATTATTTCTCGATCCGCATCGTGAAATAGCTTGCAGGAAGGGGCTGTGAAGAAATGAATCCTCATTTATTTACAGCCCCTTTTTACTTTGCTTTCATTTGGTTCAAGGTTCAGG
>JAIJLI010000562.1 GCA_022722495.1 Dialister sp.
ATCATCGGTGAAAATACCCGTGATCAGGATATGGATGTCAACCCATGCAAAAAGAAACATCTGACCAACACCCGTGCCTCCGGCTCTGATGATGCCATCAAGCTGCCGCCATGCCGCAAGTTCACGCTGGAAGGGGCGCTTGAATGGATCAATGATGATGAACTTGTCGAAGTCACTCCGGAAAACATCCGCATGAGAAAGATGGTTCTTTCCCGTCAGGCTAGATATAAGAGTGCCAATGTAAAGAAAAGCCAGCAGTAATCGCTGAATAAAAAAACGAACCCGCAAGGGTTCGTTTTTTATTTGGAGGAGAAGGAGAAAATGAGAAATGAAGAATGGTGGTGCGGCGCATCATACAATGAAAGCGCTGCAGATTATTGAAATCACGCAAAATGCGTCGCCCCTTGGAGAAGGGGCAGGCCGAAGGCCAGGGATAGACTGCCTCGAAGAGGCAGATTTCTGCAGAACGGCCAGTAGGTTGTTTGAGGATCACTGAAAAACGATTCACGCAGATGAGACGCTGAACGTTACGTAGCGTTGTGCCCTGTGGGGCACTCTATCCGGCACCGTTGGCGCGACCCCTCTCTAGGGCAATGCTCAGCTCGCGAGGATTTCTTTTCTTCGAAATTTGAAAGCAGGGAGGAGTGTCTAGGGATTAGGGATTGGGGATTAGGAGTGACTGATGACTGGGATTCTCCGGCATCGTCATCCCGAGCGTAGCCGAGGGATCTCTACTGCCCTGTGGGAATCAGCGTGTATGCGCCGAGGAAAAACGTTGTCTTGGTGCTGTCTCACATCAGGCAATGAGCTTACTGCCATAGAGATTTCTCGGCTACGCTCGAAATGACGACGGCGCGAAGCGCTATCTAAAACTCTGCGGCGCTTCTATATTTTTATGCGCCGCACCTTCCCCGCTGAACCCGTAGAACATGTAGAACATGTTGAACCGGTGAAACCTAACGCCAGTGGGTTGCTTGGGGATAGCCGAAAAACGATTCACACAGATGGGACGCTGACAGCTACGTAGCGTTGTGCCTCTGCGGGCATCGCCTTATACCTTATATATAATGGCGGCGAAGCCGTCACCATCCCCTGAACCCCGAACCCTGCACTCTCACCGCCTCCCATTCATCACCATCACGTCTCCCTCTTCGAGTACGGTATCTCCTTTCGGGATGATGACTTCTCCCTGTCTCAGGATGAGGACGACAAGATGTCCGTGGGGGAGGTGGAGAGAGGAGAGACTCTTCTGGTAATAGCGGCTCTTCTTCGTGACATGGATCTCCGAGAGAGCAAGACCAGTGACAGGAGCGACGCTCAAAGCGGAAAGGACGAGCGTATCTCCGGCGGAGAGCTTTGTATTGCCATTCGGGATGATTTTCTCGGCGCCGCGGGAAAGAAGGATGGCGAGCGTCTCAGGAGGGAATGCGATCTCCGAGAGTGCCTGCCCACACCACGCATGCCCCGCGGGCAGGGTGAACTGGATGAATTGCACCGGCATCTCTTCCGTGTAGTCGGTGAAGGATTTCATGACATCACTCTCTTGATCGATCATAGAGAGCTTCTTTGCGGCGAGAGGCAGAAGTGCGCCTTGAAATAGAATGGAAAGAAGAACGATGAAGAAGGTGACATGGAAGACGATGTCATTCACCGGCGCCTGCGTATAAGCAACGATGGCAAAGACGATGGCGGAAGCCCCGCGAAGGCCTG
>JAIJLI010000034.1 GCA_022722495.1 Dialister sp.
ACGTGCTCTTTCTTCCGGTGCTTTATCGATGGAAGCATAGTCGAGGAAGTTAGCGCCGCCCTGTTCAGACAGTACTTTGGTGATAGCAGCGGTCAGGGTTGTTTTACCATGATCGACGTGGCCAATGGTGCCGATGTTAACATGCGGCTTAGTTCTTTCATAATGAGCTTTTGCCATTTTGATTTCTCCTTATAAAATATTATTTCTTTCCGAGTCTTTCTTCAGTAATCTGCTGAGAAATAGCTTTCGGAACTTCTTCGTAATGGTCGAATGTCATGGTGAAGGTACCACGGCCCTGGGTAGAGCTGCGCAGTCCTGTTGCATAACCAAACATTTCAGACAGCGGAACGAAGCCTTTGATTCTGGATTCGCCGTTTTCGGTTTCCATGCCTTCGATACGTCCACGACGAGAGTTCAGGCCGCCGATAACGTCGCCCATGTATTCTTCCGGTACGTCGACTTCGACTGCCATGTATGGTTCGAGGAGAACTGGATCCGCTTTCTTCGCGCCATCCTTGAATGCCATGGAGCCTGCCACTTTAAATGCCATTTCGGAGGAGTCGACATCATGATAGGAACCATCATAAACGGTAACCTTGATATCGACCATCGGATAACCAGCTACAACACCGTCTTCGAGAGCTGCTTCTACGCCGGTCTGGATCGGGTTGATGAATTCCTTCGGAATAACGCCGCCAACGACAGCATTTTCGAATTCGAAGCCTTTGCCCGGTTCCATCGGTTCAAGACGCAGCCAGCAGTGACCGTACTGGCCGTGGCCGCCGGTCTGACGGATGAACTTACCTTCGGATTCAACGGATTTACGGATGGTTTCACGGTAAGCAACCTGCGGTTTGCCTACGGTGCAGTCTACGTTAAATTCACGTCTCATACGATCGACGATGATGTCGAGGTGGAGTTCGCCCATGCCGGAGATGATGGTCTGATTAGATTCCGGATCAGTGTGTACTTTGAAGGTCGGATCTTCTTCTGCCAGTCTCTGAAGAGCATTGCCCATCTTTTCCTGGTCAGCTTTGGTCTTTGGTTCAACAGCAACGGAAATGACCGGATCCGGGAATTCCATTTTTTCGAGGATGATCGGATGATCTACATCGCAGAGGGTATCGCCGGTGGTGACATCCTTGAAGCCGACTGCTGCAGCGATATCGCCGGAGTAAGCGCAGTCGATTTCCTTACGATGGTTTGCATGCATCTGAAGGATACGGCCAACGCGTTCTTTCTTTCCTTTGGTGGAGTTCAGAACGTAGGTGCCCTGGTTCATGATACCGGAGTATACACGGAAGAATGCCAGTTTACCAACGAATGGGTCAGCCATGATCTTGAATGCGAGCGATGCCATTGGTGCGCTGTCAGATGCTTCGCGGGTGACTTCCTCGCCGTCAAGGGTGGTACCTTTGACCGGAGGAACATCCAGCGGAGATGGCAGGTAGTCAAGGACAGCATCGAGCAGCATCTGGATGCCTTTGTTTTTGTATGCAGAACCGCAGAATACCGGGAAGAGTTTGCAGTCAAGAACCTGCTGACGGAGAGACGCCTTGACTTCTTCCATGGTGAGTTCTTCACCTTCGAGGTATTTTTCCATCAGTTCATCACTGCCTTCAGCAGCAGTTTCGATGATCTGTTCGCGGAGTTCTTCAACCTTGTCAGCGAGATCGGCCGGTACGTCTTCGACATGGTACTGTTTACCGTCATCGCTGTCATAAATTTCAGCCTGTCTGGTCAGCAGGTCAACGATACCGGTGAAGGTATCCTGAGAGCCGATCGGGAGCTGCATCGGAATAGCTCTTGCATGGAGGCGGGTATCCATGGTTTTTACCGCATGGAGGAAATCAGCACCGACGGTATCCATCTTGTTGATGAATGCGATACGCGGTACATGATAGTGGTCTGCCTGTCTCCAAACGGTTTCAGACTGAGTCTGAACGCCGTCTTTCGCACTGAATACTGCTACGGAGCCATCGAGTACGCGCAGAGAACGTTCAACTTCTACAGTGAAGTCTACGTGCCCTGGGGTATCGATGATGTTTACGCGGTAGCCTTTCCAGTGGCAGGTGGTAGCAGCGGAGGTAATGGTAATACCACGTTCCTGTTCCTGTTCCATCCAGTCCATGGTAGCAGCGCCATCGTGAACTTCACCGATCTTATGGTTTACACCGGTATAATACAGGATACGTTCCGTGGTTGTGGTCTTACCTGCATCGATGTGCGCCATGATGCCGATGTTTCTTGTTTTTTCAAGCGGAAATTCTCTGCCCACGATTTTTTCTCCTTATTAAAATTACCAGCGGTAATGAGCGAAAGCCTTGTTTGCTTCAGCCATTTTATGGGTATCTTCCTTCTTCTTTACAGCAGCACCAGTGTTGTTGAAAGCGTCCATCAGTTCACCTGCAAGACGTTCTTCCATGGTACGTTCGCTGCGCAGACGGGCATAGTTGACCATCCAGCGGATACCCAGAGTCAGACGACGGTCTGCTCTTACTTCTACCGGTACCTGGTAGTTTGCGCCGCCGACACGACGAGCACGAACTTCCAGAACTGGCATTACGTTGTTCAGAGCCTGTTCGAAAATTTCGATCGGTTCTTTGTTGAGCTTGCTGTGGCAGATGTCAAATGCGCCATATACAATGGATTCTGCGACACCCTTCTTGCCGTCAAGCATTACTTTATTGATGAAACGAGTGACTGTCTTGTTTCCATACACGGGATCCGGCAGCACGTCACGTTTCGGAACAGCACCTTTTCTCGGCATTGTTAGTTCCTCCTTACATAGATGTTAGTTGATCACATAAAACTTGGTTGACAGGAAATCTTATTTCTTGTCTTTCTTAGCACCGTATTTGGAACGGGACTGCTGACGTCCAGATACACCTACGGTATCGAGAGCGCCACGGATGATGTGGTAACGAACACCTGGAAGATCCTTAACACGGCCGCCTCTGATGAGGACTACGCTATGTTCCTGCAGGTTGTGGCCTTCACCAGGAATATAAGCAGAAACTTCGATTCCGTTGGTCAGGCGTACACGAGCTACTTTACGAAGAGCGGAGTTTGGCTTTTTCGGGGTAGCGGTGTAAACTCTTGTGCAGACACCACGTTTCTGTGGGGACTGTTTCAGAGCCGGGGTCTTCGCTTTGACTGCCAGGGTCTGGCGGCCTTTACGAACCAGCTGATTGATTGTCGGCAAAATGGGCACCTCCTTTCTATAAGGGTAAATTTATAATTGATCCAATAAGGCATAGCCTTGCTGGATATTACCGGGGATCTTTGAGGAACGCGGATGAGATCAGCGTTTCCTCAGGACAGCGGCAGCAGCGGCTTTCACTTTGATGCCACACGCGCGGCCGATTTCCTTCTTGGTGAATTCCTGAATGGCGGGAATGTCTGACGCCTGACACGCAGAAAGGAGCGGAGCAGAGATCCGTTCATCACAGTCTGAAGCGATAAATACAGCAGAGGCTTCCCTCTTCTCGATCGCTCGTTCTGTTTCCTTCATTCCTACTACAAAGTCCGAATCTTTCAATTCTTCCAGTGTCATACGTTCTCACCTGCTTTTCAGCACACTAAATCCACGCAACATTGGAATTATATCATTGAAGGCCTCCGATGTCAATGATTTCTATCCTATTTTTCTTAGTGTTTATGGGCAACTTTTTTACCACGTTTCCGTGCGTATCACAATGCATCATTTTTATACTTTTTTGTGATTGTTCATGCAGAGAAATGAGGTTCCGTGTTCCGTGCTGTGGTGGCTGCTTCGCCGCATTTTTATAGGCGATGCCCGAAGGCAGTATTCAAGTCACTAGTCACTAAATACGACCTTCAAGCATCACCCCGTATATCATATGTGGGACGAAGCTGCCTCCTTCATTCCAATTCCCCATTCGGGCAAAGCTTTCGCAAGCGATTAAGAGGCGGCACATCCATGAGGCTACTCCCCCCCGAACCGCTATTCCCACTTTTAAACAGCAGCGGCCCTTCTTCTATGTTACAATACAGAAAAGGAGGAACATCTATGTCATATAAAAATATCGTAGTCTACTGCGGCTCCCATTTCGGAAATGATCCGGCCTACGCTGCCTTTGCGGGCGAGCTGGGAGAGGCCTTGGGAAAGAATCATTTCCACATGATGTACGGAGGCGGTACGGTCGGTCTGATGGGTATCTGCGCCGACGCGGCCATGGCCGCCGGCGGCAAAGTGACAGGCGTCATTCCGGAAGTCTTCATTGCGAAAGAGCAGGCACACCGCGGTATCACGGAGCTCATCGAAGTGAAGGACATGACCATCCGCAAGCAGAAGATGATCTCTCTCGGAGACGCCTTTCTCATACTTCCCGGCGGCATCGGCACGCTTGAGGAACTCGCCGACACAGCGAACCAGCGCCACATCTACGGTGATCCCCTCACCCAGCCCCCCATCATCATCTGCAACATTGAGCATATTTACGATGGCCTCCTCGCACAGATCGACGCCTGGGTGAAAGCCGGTTTTCTCGAAAGAAAAGACTGGAAAAATCTCCACGTCGCGCAGACACTGGAAGATGTCATGAGGGTGCTTGGAGCCAGGGATTAGACGTTAGACATCAGACTTCTGCCCTCCGGCCTTTGGGCATCGCCCCATATACCTGCGGCGAAGCCGCTGCCTTCATTCCTCATGCCTGATTTTCCCCCGAACCTTGAACCCTAAATAAAAACGTCCCCCATTCAGAGGACGTTGTTCTATTTACGCTTTATTCTCACTGATCTTGAACACGAACGAACCGACAAGGCCCGAGAGGATGGACGCTGTCACGATCGCTGTCTTCGCAGAGGTGAGCTCTGCGGGATCCGAGAAGGAGAGCGAGGCGAGGAAGATAGACATCGTGAAGCCGATGCCCGCCAGAATACTTGCGCCCAGGTAGTGCATCCACTTGGCCCCTTCCGGTTTTTTTACAATGCCCAGCTTCACCATCAGGAAAACGGTCGTGAAAATACCCAGAGGCTTTCCCAGAAAGAGTCCGGCGATGATGCCAAGACCGATCGGGGAAGCAAGGGAGGCAAAGCTTTCGCTCGTCATCGAAATACCGGCATTCCCGAGTGCAAAGATCGGCATGATAAGGAAGGCCGACCAGGGAGACAGCTTATGTTCCCACAGGTGCAGCGGATGGGAGTGCTGGGTATTTTCCGTGCCGGCCGGGATCAAAAAGCCTGTCAATACGCCTGCGACAGTCGGGTGAATGCCCGCCTGATAGAAAGCATACCAGGTCAGTACGCCGCCCAAGACATAGGGCAGCGGATGATGAACATTTCTCCAGGAGAAGAGTGCCATCAGCATGAGCACCGCAAGGCCTGCGCCGAGCGCGGTCCAGTGGAGCTGCGTGCTGTAGAAAAGGGCAATGACGACGATCCCGCCCAGATCATCCACGATCGCAAGTGCCGTCAGGAAGACGATCACACTTCTTGGCACACGCTTGGCTGCAAAGGCAAGTACGCCCAGCGAAAAGGCGATGTCGGTCGACATGGGGATCGCCCAGCCCTGCGCGGTGGGACCACCCATATTGAAAAGGCTGTAGAGCGCCGCCGGTATCAGCATACCGCCGACCGCTGCCGCAATAGGGAGCAGGGTCGCAGAGAGCGATTTCAGTTCGCCGAAAAGAAATTCCCTTTTGATCTCCATCCCGACGACAAGGAAAAAGATCGCCATCAGGCCGTCATTCACCCAGTGCAGGAGTGACATGTCCGGCAGCAGCGGCAGATCTACGAAGAGGTGCAGTGCATGCTCATAGGTCTCCGCCATCGGCGAATTGGCCAGCACCATCGCGATGATCGTCGCGAGCATCAGGAGCAGACTGCCTGCAGACTCCTGCCTTATAAATTCAGCACAGGCACTATTCAGCTGGTTCATTCGGTACTTCGTATAGTCAATCATCGTTTCATCTCCCACTTCATAGATATACATTCATTTTGCTAATTTTACATGCACTACAGTGCATGTTTTTTATTATACATGATTAATCATGATATGAAAAGAGGGGAATTGTAACTTTTTTCATCTTTCTGAAGATGCAAATGGCATCCAAAAAGCACCCTTGCTATTGCAAGAGTGCTTTGTCTTGGTGACCCAGGAGAGATTCGAACTCACGACCCACCGCTTAGAAGGCGGTTGCTCTATCCAACTGAGCTACTGAGCCATATGGTCGGGGCAGCCGGACTCGAACTGGCGACCCCCTGCTCCCAAAGCAGGTGCGCTACCAACTGCGCTATGCCCCGTTACGATTTAATATTATATAGTATGAGAGAACGTAAGTCAAGAAGAAAATTTTAGAGGTACGATGCAGGAGTAGCGGGTTCTAGGGAAACACTGATTCAATGGGTTCAAAAGAATGGGAGCGGTGAAATCAGTGACTGATAGCTGGTGACTAGGGATTAGGGATTAGGCGCTTCAAGCGGCTAGTCACTTGAATGCTCCTTTCTGGCATCGCCCCATATGTATCCGCGGAGAAGCCGCCACCTTCATTTCTCGTTCCTCATTCGAGCAGAATTTTCATTCGCAATCGAGGGAGCGACACGCCTCACGGGCTATCCCTAGTCCCTAGTCACCAGCCACCCAAAAGGGGCCCGCTTTAAGGGGCCCCGCTTTCATACTTTTTTATGCCCTACATCTTCTGCTTTGACGATGCCAAGGTAGATGCATCCGATGATCCATGCCACGTAGTCATCCACCGGCACGGGGACGCTTCTCATCCCCTTGGGGATGAGACGAGCAAGGCCTTTGGCCGGGTGGTCTTTCCAGTACCACTGCTCCCCCATTTCCGTCGTGTATTTCTCATCGACGAGCGTAACAGGGATCTCGCGTCCGAGCTTGCTAAGAAGTGCTTCTGTCCGCTCCTGCATGACCTCATGGCGTGTGCCGTTCCCCATGACCAGCGCGAAGATCTCTTTCCCGGCGAGCAGGCGTGCCAGCTCCTGCTCATAGTCCACGGTGCGGACGATGCATTTCTTTTCGAGCGTCCCATCCGCATGGACGAGTGCGACGCCTGTTTTATCCCGCCCGGGATCAATGGAGCAGAGAAGTCCCTTCATGGACGCAGCACCTCCACATCGATGGTCAGCGGGCCTTTCGTGTAGACATCACTGTGTGCTGTCACCTTGAGCTCACACTGCCCGCTGCATTCCTTGACCTTCTGGATGACTTCGACAAGCTCCTGTCCGTCCAGGACACCGACCTTGCCGGTGATCGGATCCGGGAGGATCCCCTGTGCCTGCGCATAGTGATTCAGATCCTGCAGGAAACGCAGTACCTGCATCTCATAGTTTTTGCTGTCCTTGTACTTATCCAGACCGCCTTTATAGATGACCTGTCCCTGTCTGAAGACGAGAAGGTTATCATGGATATCGAAATCTACCACGAGGCGTTCGCCTAAGATGAGATTCTGTGCGGCAACGACACGGACGAGCTTTTTATGTTTGGCGCCTGTCACCTGCGCCACCGACTCGTCAAAGTCTCTCTGGCTCATGCGGACGAGATTCACACTCTCATCGGTGATGTTCAGCCTTTCCTTCAGCATGCCGTTGATGTCGGCAAGGACGCTCTTCAGCACCTCTCTTGATCGGTTCTCATCCATATCTTCATCGACCACGACGCTTGTCATCACCTGGCCCGCCTGGAAGACCACCTGTCCTTCACGCAGTGCGTAGATATTTTTGATAAGCTGCTCTTTTTCTCCATTCAGTGTCGCAATATTTCCTGTCAGCTCTTCGCGGATCTTTTCCAGCTCCGCAATGTCTTCTGCGGACTGCTCGACGCCGGCTTTCGCCTCATCATACGCCTGCTGTACGGAGGAGAGCTCGCTCTCCATGTAGACGCGCTGCCCTTCGACTTCATCCAATCGCTTGGATGTCTCTTCGGCCTTCCGGTTCACGTCTTCATACTCTTTGTTGCGTGCTTCGAGCTGCAGCTTGCCCTTCTCGAGCTCGCGGTTCTTGACTTTGATCTCCTGATTCAGATCCTGCATCTCGTTCTGCAGCTTGGAGAGACCGAAGAGGGCTACACGAACATTTTCATTCACGACGGCCAGCACGGCGATGGTGAAGAAGGAGATCAGAATGCCGGAAATGATCGTCACGATCACGGAGGTGTACTTCGGACGAAGCCCGAAGAGCGTCATCCGCTTCTTACCGACCTTCGATCCAATCCGATCTCCCAAAAAGGCGATCAGCCCGCCCATGGCGATCAGGATCAGAAACATGAATATGCCGATAAACATAGTAAACCTCCTTTGCGATGGAAAACGGGTTCAGTATCGATGGGTTCAGGGGCAGTGCATCAAATAATAGAAGCATCGCGAGATTTTAGAAGGGACGATGCCCTAAAATCTGCGGAATGGCAGGATTCCCGTTTAGGACTTTCGCGCATGGTTTGATTGACCGCGAACGAAAAAGATTCCTTCACTTCGGTCGGAATGACGATACGGGGAACGGCAGAAGTCTAAAATCTGATTTTTAAACTCTAGTCCCTAGTCACCAGTCACTAGTTACTTCAAACACTACCGATCCGCTCTGCGGATCAAGAGACAACCCATGGCGAGGGCGATGAAGTTCGGCAGCCAGACGGCCCAGAAGGGCGGGAGCATGTGGCCCTTGCCCAGAGCTTCGAGGAATGTCATGATGGCGTAGTATACGAAAATAATGACCACGGAGAGGCCAAAGCCGATGGAGGAAGAAGAGCGCTGCTTCTGCACGCCCAAGGGGGCGCCGACAAGAGCAAAGACGAAGCTGGCCATCGGCAGTGAGAAGCGGCGATAGACCTCCATAATGACGCCCGTCGCATCTGCATGCGCCGCGGTGTACGCCTTCTGCGTGACAAGAAGCTCCCGAATGGTCATTTCATCGAGTTTTTTCGACTCGCGCGGGATCTCTGAGGGCGACATAGCATACGGGATCTCCTGACTTTCGAAATGCATCATGCGTTCCACGCCTTCTCCGGTAAGGTCGTAAATGATCCCATCGGTCATGCGCCATACGCCATCCTGCCAGACTGCCTTCGGTGCATTCTCGACATGGATGACCTTTTCATCTTCAAATTCCTGCACGGTGATATTCTCAAGCTCTTTGGTATTCGGATTGTAGCGGCGCGCATAGAGAAGGTGCGCGATCTTGCCGTTCTGCACATCGCGGATAACGACGTGATCCGTGACGCCCGGATTCAGGTTCTTTTTGATCTCCGTATTCACCACATAGTCATACTCGCGGTTTGTCCACGGCACGACGTATTCATTGAAGGCCACGGCACAAAGAGAGATCAGAAACGCTACCAGAAAGACCGGCAGCGCGAGGCGGAAGAAGCTCTGCCCCGAGGTACGCATGACGATGAGCTCGCTCGCCCCGGACAGACGGGAAAAGCACATGAGTGAGCCTAAGAGTACGGCCATCGGGAAGGTATAGACGATGATGCGTGGCAGTGCGAGGATGAACACCTTCACTGCCGATATCGCAGATGCCCCATATTGAGAGACAAAGCCAGCGATCTTCAAAAGCGTATCTGCCCCGAGAAAGATCGCCGTAAAGGCGGCAACGCCAAATAAAAAGGGAGCCAAAAATTCTTTTAATACGTACTTGTCCAGAAGTCTCATCAGAATTTTCCTCCCTGTCTTTCTTCTTGAATCATAAGCTGAAATTTTCCCCCAAATAATGTTTCCTTGCTGTGGGGTTCACAGCGATATCATCTGCCTTGCCGGAAAGCAGGATCTTGCCGTCGGAGAGGATGTACGCTTTGTCTACGATGCGCAGCGTCTCACGGACATTGTGATCCGTGATGAGGATGCCGATGCCGCGGGTCTTGAGGTGCATGACAACGCTCTGGATATCCTCGACCGCCAGAGGGTCGACACCGGCGAATGGTTCATCCAGCAGGATGAAGGAAGGATCGAGCGTGAGGGAACGCGCGATCTCCACGCGCCGCCGCTCACCGCCGGAGAGCGCATCGCCCCTCGTGTCTTTGACATGGGTGATATGGAATTCCTCCAGCAGCGCTTCTGCTTTTTCTATTTTCGCTTTCTTGCTGAGATCCTTGCGTGTCTCCAGGAGAGACATCAGGTTATCCCAGACGGTCATCTTTCGGAATATGGAGGCCTCCTGCGGCAGGTAGCCGATCCCGAACTGGTGGCGCTGGTGGATGGGCATCTCGGAAATGGAACGCCCGTCTACGGTCACATCGCCCTCATCAGGCTGGATGATGCCGACGATCATATAGAAGGTGGTCGTCTTGCCGGCCCCGTTCGGTCCAAGGAGACCGACGATGGAGCCCTGCTCGACTTCTACATTCACATGATCGACGACGGTGCGGCTGCCGTAGCGCTTGATCAGATCATGAGTTTCTATCTTCATTTATTATCCTTGATTTCTAACGGGCTGCCTGCATATTCGGGACGGCCGGCGATCGGTGTCGCCTGATTGACCGGCCCTGCGGGAACCGATGGCTGAGAGTCTCCCTCTCCGCCTTCTTCTGACGGACTCTTGGTATTCGTGATGGTGATCATACTGCGGCCTGTCGTCTCGACGACCTTGTCCGCATCACGGAGCACGAGCTCCGGCCCTTCAAAGGTATTGCCATTCTGCTCCACCCAGGCATTGCCGGAAAGCACCATCTTTCCGTCGGTGCCATCCCGTCCGGAACGGGTATAGACGGCCTGATCCCCATAGCCCACCGCATTGTTTGTCGTGCTGGTGAGATCCACGCCGCCTGTCGCAACGACTTTGATCTGCTTCAGGTTGCCTTCAATATGCGGCGCAGAAAGGGTGCCGTCAGCGGTCTCGAGATAACCATTGCCTTCGATCTTGCCAAATCCCGTAGCCGCATTGTACATCACATCGTCTCCCCGCAGGATGCGATGCTCCGCAAGGTCTACGAAATCCACGCTGCCGATGCCGCGAGCGGTCCTGTCTTTATAGAGGTACATCTTCTCTGCCGTAAGCGTGCTCTCTCCTTTGACATATTTCACGCCGCCTTCCAGAAAAGCACTTCGATCTTCGAAATGATATTCCCCATTCGTGCCTGTGATGGTAGCGCCTTCATTGGCGTGAATCACCACATTTCCTTTCGCGCTGACCACCTTGGTCTTGCCGTCGTAGGTCAGTACATCGGCGGTGATGTCATCGGCCATCGCCGTCCCCATCGCGCCCAGGCTTACGGCTGCCAGCATGAGTGCTGTATAGAAAGTTTTCACTGTGCATCCTCCTTATCTGCCAGTCTCGCATGGCCTTTCGCTGTGATCTTTTCCAGTACGCGATCTGCCGTGAAGCTGTCGGCCGTCAGTACGCGGCCATCCTTTTCTGCCGTAAAGAATTCATCGGTCGAAAGAATGTCTGTATGACCATCGTAGGTCAGGTTCTTCGCATGAAGCACCATGCCGTCACTTGACGTGCCTTCCACATGCCCCTCGACATGGACCTTCTTCTGCTTTCTGTCGTAACGTCCCTGATCGGCATTGAGCTTCAGCTCATTGCCATCTTTTAGGAAATACGCTTCAATGCCTTCCATGTCGGCTGAATTCTTATCCCGGCT
>JAIJLI010000563.1 GCA_022722495.1 Dialister sp.
AGACATCATGGACGTATGGTTCGACTCCGGCTCCACATGGAACGGCGTCCTCCGCTACCCGCATGAAGAGTCCTGGAAGGATATGTCCTATCCGTGCGATCTCTATCTCGAAGGCTCTGACCAGCACCGCGGCTGGTTCCACTCCTCTCTTCTGACTTCTGTCGCTGTCAATGGCCATGCGCCATACAAGGCCGTCCTCACCCATGGCTTCACCATGGACGGCGAAGGCAGAAAGATGAGTAAGTCCGTCGGCAATGTCGTCGCTCCGCAGGATGTCATCAACAAATACGGCGCTGATGTCATGAGACTCTGGATCTCCTCTGTCGACTACCAGGGCGATGTCCGTCTGTCTGACAAGATCGTGAAGTCCATGAGCGACGTCTACAGAAAAATCAGAAATACATTCCGCTACCTGCTCGGCAATCTGTCTGACTTCGATCCGAAGACCGACTCCGTCGCTTACGCAGATATGGAAGAACTCGACCGCTGGGCACTGCTGCGCATGGAACAGGTCAAGGAGACTGTCCTCAAAGCCTATGATGACTATGAATTCCATGTCATGTACCATGCTGTCCATAATTTCTGCACCGTCGATCTCTCTGCTATCTATCTCGATATCCTGAAAGACCGCCTCTATACGGAAAAGGCTGACTCCAAGCTGAGAAGAAGCGCACAGACCGCGATGTATGAGATCCTGACTACGCTGGTCCGCCTCGTCGCTCCGGTCCTCTGCTTCACCTCTGAAGAAGTATGGCAGGCTCTTCCCAATAAGGAAGAAAGAGAATGGTCTGTCCATATGTCCGATATGCCGAAGGTCAATGAAGCATACCTTGACAAAGCACTCGATGAAAAATGGAAGAAGCGCCTCGCTGTGAGAAGCGTCGCTATGAAGGCACTTGAAGAAGCCCGTCAGGCGAAGGTCATCGGCCATCCGCTCGATGCGGAAGTCACCGTTTATGCGGACGGCGAAGCCTATGACATCGTCAAAGCGATGGAAAAAGAACTCGCAGACTTCCTCCTCGTGTCCCAGACGCACATCGTTTCCGGTACAGCAACGGCTCCGGAAAATGCTGCTTCGAATGAAGAAGGCACGGTGAAAGCATCTGTCGCTGTCTGCACGCTCGCCAAGTGCGAACGCTGCTGGAAGCGCTCGGCGGATGTGGATGCCGATCCGAAGCACCCGGGCGTCTGCGCTCGCTGCGCACATGTCCTCACCGAAATGGGTGAATGATATTGGCAAAATAAAAAGCATGCTCCGAAAGGAGCATGTTTTTTTGTGTGGTCAGCAGCAGGAATAGACACCGCTTCCTGCATCCGCCTCTTCCTTCTTCTCCGTCATAGGCAAAATATAGCGATTGACGGCGAAAAAAAGGGGCTGTGAAGAAATGAATCCTCATTTCTTCACAGCTCCTTTTTACTTTGCTTTCATTTGGTTTAAGGTTCAGGGTTCAGGGTTTAAGGTTCAGGGTTCAGGGTTCAGGTTTCAAGGTTCAGAGGTTCAGAGGTCTCGTGGCGGCTTCGCCGCTTTTTTTAGAAGCTGGTATTCTCGTATCGCAGCCTTCCCCGTTAGGGGAAGGTGCCCGAAAGGGGCGGATAGGGTGACTATGGAATGAAAGACAGCTGGAATAAGGTTTCCCGGTCACTCCTATGAGAGCTGCAAGTCCCCCGCGGCAGATGGAACGCGAAAATGAGATGATCGTTATTTCAC
>JAIJLI010000564.1 GCA_022722495.1 Dialister sp.
CTCCTTTCGTATGGACAATGCCTGTAAAACTTGAGGGTGGCAAAAGATACCACTATACAGTAGTAAAATTGAGTCGTTCTGCCGTAGAGATTTCTGGAATCATTAAGCCTTGGACAGAGGCAGGAGACAATAATGAACATATAGCACAATAACAACACTTAAAATATAACGTTTATGAAGAAATTTAGATTCTTATACATCGCTGCTGTAGCATTGCTGTTTGCAGCTTGCGCTAACGAAGAAGACGGTATCAACAACAGCGGACCTGTTGCTGCTACCGTACAGGCGGACATTGTTAAAAACGTCACACGCGCCACCGTTGACGATACATGGTCTAATAACGATGCCATAGGCGTAAATGTCACGTCAATAGGCTATACAATAGGAAACAATGTGAAATATACAACTACAGGTGATGGAAATTTCACCTCTGACAATCCAATATATTTTGCAGACGCAACTGAAACCGTGAATTTCAATGCCTATTATCCATATCAAGAAAATGTTGATGGTAACGGCATTGTTAATAATTGGAATATGGCAGAGGTAAAGGAAGGTGAACCATGCCCAGCAGATTTTCTCTTTGCAACTGGTGCAACCGCCACCAAGTCTTCCCCACAGGTGCAATTTACTGGAGATAACCAATTCAAGCATTGCATGAGTATGATACGGTTGACTTTCAAGGCTGGCAAAGGCATTAATGCAAATAATGCGATCCTTAAAAATCAATTAAAATTAAAGGGTATCTATAAGACAGGTTCTATTAATACAGTAAAAGGTGAAGTTACCATTTCTGGAGATAGAGGAATTTATGAATCCGATGTGGATGATAAAAGTTTGAAAGACGGTGTCACCTGTGAGTTCATTGTATTCCCTCAGTCTTTGGACAACAACAAGATGGATATAGAATTGGACGTAGCTGACAATGGCACAATCAATACTTACACTACTTCATTGGGTTCATCAACAAACAACGAGTTTAAAGGCGGCTATAAGTACACATATACAATAAGTATCAACAACACAGGTGTTGTTATAGACAATGCTGGCATTACAAAATGGCAGACAATTGAAGGAGGTAGTCTGGACGCAGAACAGCAATAACAATGATAAAGAAAATACTGACATATTGCGCAGAGCAGCTCAATAGCTATCTTGGTCGATACTACCATCGACCACAAGGGCTTGCAGAAGTTGGGCATATAGGTCAAAGAACAGGAGAAATTCCTAATAAGGTAATCGTTTCATTGGTGAATGTGGAACGAGAAACTGCAGGAGGTATCTCAAACAATGTTCAGACTTATGGTGGCAGCTTCACATCCTCTTCTGCCCCATTCTTACTGAATCTGAAAGTAATGTTTGCGGCAGTTTTTGAGGAAAAGCAATATGCGGAATCATTGTCAGTATTTTCCAAGGCATTGGCTTTCATACAGTCACAGCAGAAGTTTATGGTTGACAATGTGAAATATACTCTTACTTTGGAAACCGTATCCACATTTGACTTCCATAACATTTGGACAACAATGGGAGGGCAATATTATCCTTCTGTTGTGTGTAAACTCACTGGAGTTGTAATTGATTCCAATGAAATTAAATCAAGCGGTTCAACAGCTCAGAACACAGAAGTACAAACATAAAATTGACAGCATGAGTACATATCGCTTTCTATGTTAATATCCAAATGTTTTGACCATTATTTTCAAT
>JAIJLI010000035.1 GCA_022722495.1 Dialister sp.
CCCAAGTAACAGCCGGACGGGCATTGCCGATATGCGGATGGTTGTAGGGAGTGACTCCGCAGACGTAGATCTTCGCTTCTCCTTCTTTGATCGGATGGAATACTTCTTTTTCTTTTGTCAGTGTGTTATATACCTTGATCTCTTCCATAAAAGCCTCCTGTTTAATTATATATGGTATATGGTATTTTTTGAATCGCTGCATAACATGAGGAAGCCGGTCATGCCATCTTCTGATTTTCACGTATAGAAATCATGGCTTCCTCCTATGGCGCCTGAAACAGCTCGATGTTTTTGGCAAACAAAAACCACCGCCTCACAGAGACGGTGGCCCGCTATTCCACTCTGTCGGCCGAAGCCGCGCAAAATGTTTTTATCGCAAACACATTACGGAAAAGGATACTTGCGAAAACACTGGTCGATCGCAGGAACAGTATTCCCCTGCTTTCCCCTTTTCAGCTCCCAAATGCATTTCCTTACGAATCACCTGGATAGTTTCACCGGTCCTATCCTCTCTGAAAAGCTTTTCGAAAGTACTTCTTCTGTTCATCGCCTGCATATGATATTGACAAATGAAGCATCCACAGCTGACCTGGCTTTTGACCCCACACTCGCCTGCTGGAGCTTTAGCTACCCGGCGCTCGCCTCTCACAACTCACTCTCTCGGTTTTCCCGGCAGGACTTACTTCTAAACCGCACCATGCTCAGCAGCCCTTTTGACTGCGTTACGTGGATCGTTTTGGCTGCGACTGCCATCGACTTTCAGCCACAGACCTGTGATGCTTATTGATTATAATAGATGGAATAGGGATATTCTGTCAAGGGGATTTCGTGACTAGTAACTAGTGACTGGTGACTGGTAGCTAGGGATTAGGGATTAGGAGAACGCGGTGATTGAAATAGCGCAGTTGGTACACTGACCGTTCTGCAAGGAAGATCTCTCGGCTACGCTCGAGATGACGACGGCGCGAAGCGCTATCAAAATTCTGCGGCGCTTCACTATTATTTGCGCCGCACCACCATTCCGCATTTCTCATTTCTCATTTCGCATTCAAGCAGAACCAAAGGACGGCACTTCCTCGGGGCTAACCCTGTAACTTAAGGAAACACTGATTCAATCGCAGAGTCAGCTTCTACAAAGATTTTTATACACAGCTTCGTCATAGCCTTCCTTAAATAGCTCGAACCTGTCAATCAGTTATTTTCCACGCCAAGCTCATGCTCTACGACGGAGGCAATGTCATCAATGATCCGTTCAAGCTGATTGATCTCCTTGCCCTCCCCCATGACACGGATGAGCGGCTCCGTGCCGGATGCACGGACGAGGATGCGGCCATCGCTGCCGAGTTCTTCTTCAGCAGCACGGATGGAGTCACGGATGAGTTCATTGTCTTCCCAACCATTCTTGCTGTAGACCTCGACATTTTTGAGAATCTGTGGATATGTGACCATGAGGTGATTAAGTTCAGACATGGTCTTTCCGGATTCACGCAGAACCTTCAGCGTCTGCACCGCAGTGATGAGACCGTCGCCTGTCGTATTGAATTCAGGGAAAATGATATGGCCGGACTGTTCACCGCCGATGGAGTAGTCATGCTTCAGCATTTCCTCAAGAACATAGCGGTCGCCCACCTGCGTGGATACCGTCTGACAGCCGTTTTCCTTCAAGGCTTTGCCAAAGCCAAGATTGCTCATGACAGTGCCGACGACCATATTCTCATGAAGACGTCCTTCTTTCTTCATCTGGAGGGCATTGATGAGCATCAGATGGTCACCGTCCATAACCTGTCCTTTTTCATCGACAAAGAGACAGCGGTCTGCATCGCCGTCATTGGCAATGCCGCAGTCCGCGCCAAGCTCCAGGACCTTCTTCTGCAGTGTCTCGATATGCGTGGAGCCGCAGCCGTTATTGATATTCACACCATTTGGTTCATGGAAGATCGCAGTGACTTCTGCCCCAAGCTCTTCCAGCATCGCCGGCAGGAAATCACTCGCTGCGCCATTCGCAGAGTCCGTCACGATCTTAAGCCCTTTGAAATCGCCCTGCACAGTCGAGAGAACATGAGCTCTGTACTTATCAGCCAGCTCGGGGCGGTGCGAGATCACGCCGATCTTATCCCCCGTCGGGCGCGGGATCTCTTCATCATGACGAAGGATATTTTCAATATCTTCCTCAGTCTCGTCCGGCAGCTTATAGCCATTTTTATCAAAGAACTTGATTCCATTATCTGGGAATGGATTGTGTGAAGCAGAGATCATGACGCCGGCATCATAGCCTTCCGTGCGGGTGAGGTAGGCAATGCCCGGTGTCGGAATGACGCCTGCAAGATCGACATCAACGCCGGATGCACAAAGACCGGCAGAAAGAGCCGCCGTCAGCATGGAGCCGGAAATGCGGGTATCCATACCGATCAGGAAGCGATGCTTACCACTGGCCTTGCAGAAGTACGCGCCTGCCGCGCGTCCGAGCTGGTACGCCAGCTCCGGCATCAATGTGGAATTTACGAGTCCACGCACACCATCGGTACCAAACAATGTAACCATTTTATTTCCTCCCAATAATTTCTTGATAACTTTCGTATTCTACCGCGAAGGGACCATTTCGTCAACAGGGCGGGAAATGGTCGCCGGAGAAATGCGGATCGAATTGCAGGATCCGGCAGGACCGGTGTCTCTTTAATCCTTATCTATTTCTATCGTGACCGTCGTCTGTGAAACAGTGGTACTGCCGCCTGCGGGCTTCGGGATGGTCACGGTCTTCCGGATCGTATCCCTGGCCCCTGTGACGTCGATAGGATCAAGACTCAGTACACTGTTTTTTTCGAAGTAACTGATCGGCGCAGTCAGTGTAGCGACAGGCGGATCAATGGTGATCTTACCCACCTTGTATCCTTTGGCCGGTTCACCTGTCGTTTCCGCCTTCATCGGCAGGTTGCCGATCCTTGTTTCCTCCTTCATCTTTACATTGATGCGGACCTGGCTCGGCATCACATCAAGACCGGTGACGGTATTGCCATCTGCATCAAGTACATTCACACTGTCAAATTCCACAAAGTTCTTGTCCTTGCCGGATACATTGACAGAGACCACGGCGCGATCCGCCTCTGCGATCTTAGAAGAGCTTCCCGCGATCGTGATCGTGTCCGGTGTCGCTTTGCGGCTTTCGACTGAGAAATTCGCATCCGGTGTACCGAAGACTTCGATCACGGCAGGGAGTGTCTTCACGGCATAGGTGTCGATATTGAGGTCAAAATACTCCGGCGTGACCGAGATGACGGATTCATCCCCCGGTACGGAGATATGGATCTTCGTATTCGGGAAATCGCCATCGGTAAAACCAGAAAGGTCCACATAGGCTTTGATGTTATCTGAACGCATATAGACCATATCGCTCCTCGGCATGCGGATCTTTGCCTTGACTTTGAGAGGCACATTGGTCGCCACCAGCGAGCGATCCAGATTTCTGACTTCCACTGGGACCGTGTAGGTATTCTCCACCATCGGATTCTGTTCATTCATCACGTACACCCAAAGGGCGCAGGCTGCGATCAGACAGAAGATTTTGGGCAGCCACCACTCATGTTTGGCAAATCTCATTTCAGGGGGCTCCATTTCTGTAATACATCACTGACATTCTTCGGCTTGCCTTGCATCAGGTAGTTGCGAAGGATATTTCTAAGGCTCTCTGCATCCTGACCACGATAAATATGCCCACCATAGGTGTAGGATACGATGCCTGTCTCTTCACTGACGACCACCACGACACAGTCTGCCTGTTCGCTCATGCCGATAGCCGCTCTATGGCGGGTACCCAGTTCGGAAGATAGGCTGTGATCGCGCGTCAGCGGGAGTAGACAGCCTGCTGCCATGACACGGTTCTCACGGATGATGACCGCACCATCGTGCAGCGGGGTATTCACGATGAAAATATTCCCCAAAAGCTCCTTGGACACCAGCCCCTCGATGCGAATGCCCGTATCGATGCGATCATCGAGACCGACGCTTCGCTCGAAAACGATAAGGGCGCCGATCTTATTCGCGGACATGACCATGGCCGCATCGACGACATCATCGATCACGTGATCCCACTCGATCTCATTCATCATGCGGGAGGAAACATAGAATTTCCCGCGGCCGATCTGCTCCAGCGCCCGGCGCAGCTCCGGCTGAAAAACGACCGGAAGAGCGACGATGAGGACAGTCATCAGTTTATCCAGGATCCAGCTGACTACATGCAGCTGCAGCCATCCCGCCAGCACGGTAAAAAGCCCGAGAAATACCAGCCCTTTCAGAAGAGCTGTCGCTCGGGTATCCCGGATCAGGATGTAAATACGGTATAAGAAAAAAGCGACTACCAGGATGTCCAGCACATCCCAAAGCCGCATGGTCATAAAGAGTCCCTGTATCTGACTTGACATAGTAGTACCTCATAAAAATAAGCAGAGCGATATCGCCTTCGGAGAGGCCCGCCTTTGAAAACAATTTCTTCAGGCTTACCTATGGAAACGCTGATTAAAGGAAACGCTGATTAAATCGCAGAGTCAGATTTAATCAGTATTTCCCTAGTTTCATTTTATCATGAATCACTGCACGTGAAAAGAGGAATCCGACGTCCGGACTCCTCTTGCCGACACGCTCCCCATCGCTGTCTTTCGGAGAGAACGCAGGCTGTCTATCACTAGCAGCCAAGATGTTTCGCTTTTTCATCGAGCTTTGCTTGGATGCGCTTGCCGGTCTCTGTCATCGCAAGACCAGCGCGGCTGGTTTCCTTGAGCTCGACAGGAAGCCTGCGCCCCACATCCGCCATGGCAGAAATGACTTCATCTGCAGGAATGGCACTTTGGACTCCATTCATGACCATTTCCACCGCAACCAGAGCGTGGACGGCATGGAATGCATTCCGCTTCACGCAGGGGACTTCGACAAGTCCGCCGACCGGGTCACAGACCAGACCCAGGATATTTTTCAGCGCAAGCGCGAAGGCATCCACCATCTGTGCATTCGTCCCGCCCAAAAGGTCCACGGCCGCCGCTGCCGCCATCGCAGCCGCAGTGCCGCATTCCGCCTGGCAGCCTCCGACCGCCCCTGCGATCGATGCCTTCTCTGCCACGACCTTACCGATCGCGCCTGCCGTAAAAAGTGCTCGTGTCATGTCATTCATGGTGGCATTCACTTCTTCCGAGACCGCAGCCAGTACCGCAGGCAGAATGCCGCAGGAGCCAGCCGTAGGGCATGCCACGATGCGATACATCTTGGCATTCGCTTCCGCTGTCGCAACGGCATATGCCGCCGCACGCTGACAGGCCGGAGAGAGGAAGTGCATCTTGCCTTGGAAAAGGCGATTGGCATCGCCTCCGACGAGGCCGCTCGAAGACTTCGCCGTATCGGACAGTCCTTCCTGGATCGACTGCCGGAAAATAGGGATCATATCTTTCATACGTTCCCAGACGTCCTCAAAAGACTTTCCACTCTCCTCCGCCTCTTGACGGCAGGCAAGCTCCCCCGGAGCACAGTGCGCCGCATCAGCAGCAGCAAAAAATTCAGATAATGTATGGTAAGTAAGCATGGTCGTCTCCTTGGAATAAGTAGCTGTTGGTTCAATAGGTTCTGAAGGGAGGGCAGGTTTAGGGTTCAGGGTTCAGGTTGATGAGTTCAGGGTTGTGGTGGCAGCTTCGTTACAAAATATATATTTGCGGCGAAGCCGCCACCTTCATTCCTAATTCCTCATTTAAGCCAAAGCTTTCAAACGGAATCACGAAGCGGCACTCCCCACGGGCTACCCCCGAAGTTTGAACGCGGGAATAAGTGGCTAGGGATTAGGAATTGGGGATTAGGAGTGACTAGTGACTTAAATGCCATCTTCGGGCATCCCATCTATACGCCGCGGCGCTTCCATATTTTTATGCGCCGCACCACCACTCCTCAC
Source organism: Dialister sp. (assembly GCA_022722495.1). Classification (GTDB taxonomy): domain Bacteria; phylum Bacillota; class Negativicutes; order Veillonellales; family Dialisteraceae; genus Dialister. The sequence goes on from JAIJLI010000035.1 coordinate 5,924, forward strand.
TCCTAACTTCTCACTCCTAACTAGAAAACGCAAATCTTTCAAACGAAATCAAAGGACGGTACCCCCCACGGGCTAGCCCTAAATAATATCCATTGCCATTGCATACACGATGTTGGCATTCGAGGCAGCGATCTCGTCAGCAAGCTTCTGCGAGACACACTGGTCCGTATGGATGATCATGACTGCTTCATCCCCTTTTCCCTTGCGGAAAAGACGCATATTGGAAATATTGATCTCTTCGGCAGCGAGCGCGCGGCAAACCTCAGCCACGACCCCCGGTACATCATGATGACGTGTAAGGAAGGTGTACTCTTCTCCCGTGATCTCGACAGGATACCCATCGATTTCTGTGATCAGTACACGACCTCCACCCAGCGATCGGCCCACGACCGTCACATGCGCACCATTGTTGCCGTGGGCTTCGATCTTAGCCACATTCGGATGCCCCATGTCTTCTTCGGAAAGGGCAAAGGAGATCGGGATCTCCTTCTCTTCCGCAATGTGCAGTGCATCACGGATGGAGCCGCTGTCCGGCGCATAGCCCATCAGCCCTGCTGCCAGCGCACGATCGGTCCCATGACCTTTCCCTGTTTTTGCAAAAGAACCATAGAGTGTGATCTTCGCTTCTTTCAGAGGTTCTCCCAGAATGCGGCCTGCGACCTGCCCGATGCGGGCCGCTCCTGCGGTATGTGAGCTGGATGGCCCGATCATGACGGGACCGATGATATCGAAAATTCCCATTTCTCATTCTCCTTATCCTATAACTGTAAAGTCAGTCCGGGAAGTACGGGTGACTTTATTCCATAATAAAAATCTGCCCCAAAGGGCAGATCTCCTTCAAGCACAATCGCCCCACGGGTGAAATTCGGCATTGAATCAATGATACATGTAGTTGTCTAGCTTTCAAAAGACATGGCCCGATCGCCTGCCACATCACATCCAGTGGCTGAGGTCGAAGTCTTCGCCAATGGTCTCACGGATGCAGATCTTGGCGATGTACATGCCCATGAGTGTCAGTGACGAACGGCGAAGGAGGCTCGTATCCCAGGCATCCTGCAGTTTGGCCAGATCCGGAGAAATGCGGCCAAGGATATAGCTCATTTCCTTCCTGTCATACGGTGCCGGACGAGACTCTGTCAGTGCCTGCAGGGTACTTCTCATGACAGCATCCTCGATGCCAAGATCATCCAAAAGTGATGTCAGCATGGCTTCGTCGACAGCCGCCAGCTTGTAGTAGGAATTATATAAGCTATTGACAATGACACCGGCCGGCCAGGAAGGACGCACCGCTTCCAGCTCACTCTTCATGCAGCCGCGGAAGGCAAAGACGAAGGGATATGAATCATGCAGCACCTGTCCGAAAGGATCCTCTTTATTCTCAAGAGAAATGCAGTGCAGGTACTCGAGCTGCTGATAGCCGCTGTATTCGTTCGGAAGCTCGCCCACAAAAGGCGTGATGTACTTTTCTGTATATTTTTTGAGGCGTGCGGCATCCACGTTATCCGTATTTCTGGAGTAGTGGAAAATGAGCAGCAAAGACAACGCGTGGAATCCGGTCTCCTCCATGCGTGGCATAGCTTTCAGGGCATCGTAGGCAAGGATGGTCTTTGTGTCCGACCTGTTTCCATGCGCCACATCCGAGAAAGCATCCGAGACCATGGCGAGCACGACCGGTGTCGGCATCATGACATAGGTGCGCTGGGCATTCTGCATCGCTTCCTGCACCATGATATGTGTCAGCGTATCCACCAGCTCCCTGTCGCTCATGGCGAGCTTCTCGATGAGATGATGTGTCACTTTGCGTGTATCCTGCTCTACCGTCCGCGATACAGCACCATAACGGTTCAGGAAATGGCGGACAAAATAGTCCTCGAGCGTATCCACCTTGGGGTGGTCCTCCAGGATCTTGGGCGCAGGCTCCGGCGGAAAGGGACTCTTTTTCGCAGAAGCCACCGCTTCAAAGGGCGCTGTATTTTCAAAATCCTTTTTGGCAAAGACGCGCGTCTTTTCTTCCTCGGCATCGTCCTTTTCGATGATCGGAAGGATTTCTGTCGCATCATCGACGGCAGGCTTTCCGGCGATCGGAGAAGCGGCTGCTTTTTCTTTAGAAATCGTAGGAATTTCCATGGTCTTATCCAGATCGGCCATGATGGGTTCTGCATTTTTCTTCTTTCCGGGCAATCCGAATATCATGAGACAGGTGACCGCAAAGAACAGAAGAACGACCCCGGCAAGGACCAGGTAGGGAATGATAAACATCGATGCTCCTTATATACTCTCTTTACTTTATAAAATCAAATCAGTTACATGGTATCATATTTTCCTTTTGACTTCAATCATATACGAAGGGAGGTTCACCCGTGAAGAACCGCCATTGACGTGCGAAGGCGGTTCTTCAGCTTCTTGCAGGCTGCCTTTCTCAAACAGCTCGATGCTCACGTTTTTTCCACACTCTTTGGCATCTCTTGAAAGCAGGGATAAAATGGCTGCGTGATCGGATCAGCCCTTCCCGAGCTTCACTGCCTTTGGGGTTCGAAGCTCGGCAAAAGCATTCCACGGCTTATCGTAGATGACCAGACACTCCGTCACAGAGTCGTAAGCCGCTTTGGCAAGGAATGACCCCAGTTCTGAAAACGGACCTGCATCCGTATAGCGCTCGGCCCCGATCTCCGTCACAAGTGTGATACCGTCCGTCCCTGTTCCTGTAGCCGGACGTCCGTTATTCACATCCGCAATGCCCAGATCGGAAAGCGCTGCGCTCTTTCCTTCTGTCAGCGTGATGAAGCTTCTCGCCATGATGCCTTCGGGAAGACTTCCATGGATGAGGACCATCATATTGATGGTGCCGACAGGTGCAAAGTGACCATCCCTTTCCCGATACAGCGGTTTTGACGATGCGCGGCAAGCTGTCTTTTCCACGCCTCCCGTGGTCACGATCTCTACCATAAGATCTCCGGATGTGAAAACCTTGTGCGAGTACTGATACACCTTTGCCGCCGTCAGAAGCGCACTGGAGGTTTCCGGATCGGCTCCCTCCTTTTCGATACAGCGTTTCAGGTATGCGGCTACCGATCCGCCGGGAAAATCGGACTCTTCCCCATAAAAGGTTCTGAGTCGCTGATTCATCACAGCTCTCACGCGGCGCAGACCGCCGCCATAGATCGCAGTCGATAGTGAGAGATGCTCTTTGTCAAAGGAGATCAAAAGACTGTCCTCGCTGACACGAAGACGGGCTCCCGGCACAGCGAGAGAATGGATGGTGGGATACATGGGCGTCGACCTCTTTTCAATGAATGAACGGGCAGAAACACGGATGACGCTCTTCCCGTTGTCGTCCGTATTTCTACGCTTCATTATATCACGAGCGATCAGCGGCAAGAGCTATCACCCGCATGCCCCTTATTTCCTTATGGACAAACCCACACGCCTTTGCTATGATAAGAGCAAAATATTTCTGTTTTAAAAAGGAGTTGGTACGGCTATGCCCTATGACGAGCGGACACTTTGTGAATTAAGCGAATCTGCAGAAATCACCCCTATAGGAATCCAGCTGGAAGTGAATGCGGAAATTTTTAATACGCTTCACAACCTGCTTTGCACCATGCGAGAGGACAAAGACATCTCCCCTTCTGATGAAGCACGCCTTTATAAACTTTGGCGGCAGACCATCCATGAAATGTCACTGATCGAACTTCGGAAAGGCCGCGGCCTCCCCATGTCCGAGCAGATTTCCATGCTACGCGAAGCCTATGACATAGAGACTAAGTACATGGCGGACCAGATCTTCCGTCCGGTTTCCAGCGTACATCTGACAAAAAAACTCATCGAGAAGGAAAGTGCCTTTGATCAAGAAGAGATGAATGCCTTCTTCCGAAAGACCATCTGGCCATCTATCCGTCAGGGAAAGAAAGGCGGGCAGAAGCATCCCACCGCCTACATCATCGCAGGGCAGCCCGGCTCGGGCAAGACGCGCATGTCTTCCATGATCATCGAAGAGTATGATGGAAATATCGTACAGTCCATGAGTGATAATTTCCGCGGTTTCCACCCTCGTTATAAAGCTCTTATGAAGAAGTACGGGCAATATTGTGCCTACTTCTCCATGGCTCAGGGGCAGTACCTCTCAGACCTTGCCATGAAGCAGGCCGCCGTAGAACGTTACCACATCCTTCAGGAAGGATCTCTGGAAGATGTCTCCCACACAAAAGAATACATCCGTTATCTGAAAGAGCGCGGCTATACCATCTGCGTGCTCCTCAGAGCCTGCCCCAAAAAGGAAAGCTGGAAGGCCATCCACCAGCTCTTCCTGCAGCAGCGTCTGAAAGCACCCGGACTTTCCCGTCTCATCACGAAAGAACAGCATGACAAGGCATGCCTTTCCTTCCTTTCTGCCACCAATGACCTCATTGCACAGAACTTGATGGATCGGCTCATCATCAAAAGCCCCAAAGGGCTTCTCTACGACAGTGATGATATGCCCACAGAACGAGTCAGTGAACTTCTTGCGAAGCGAATGACAAAATAAAAAGAGGCCGAAAGGTCTCTTTTTTTTACGCGTCGCAGCAAGAAATGCCGCCCGTGAATGGAACGTCCCTCTCCCACTTCCCGCCTTTCCATGGCATCTGTTTCCCTGTATATCTCAAAACTCCTATGACTCCCAAATCTCACCTTTCCCAGATCGCCGCCTCGCTTCATCTGGATGCCTGCGGCGCATGCTCTGCCTCCTTAGACAGCACACTGAAAGAGCAGCTTCAAAATGCCGGCCCTATCCCCTTTGCGCCCTCCTCGCTTGCAGAAAGACTGGATCCTTCCGCGCTCCTTAGAGATGCACGCTCCTTCTTTGTGATTCTATTTCCATACAGACCTGCCAGAGAAGAAAAAGGAAATATCGCGCTCTATGCAAGGCCCATGGACTATCATAAGGTCATCCACCGCTATCTTCAGAAAATCATAGAGACGGCTCGCCCGTCTTACCCGGGCGAGCAATTTCTTCCCCTCGTGGATACCTCTCCCATGGTCGACCGCTGGCTTGCCTATGCCGCCGGACTTGGGTTCTTCGGAAGAAATCACTGCCTGATCCATCCGACATACGGCTCCTTCGTCACCATCGGATCCATCCTGACCACACTGTCACTTACACCTGATGAGCCGCTCACGCTGCATTGCGGCAGCTGCCGCGAATGCCTCATCCGTTGTCCCGGGCGTGCCATCGGAGAGAAGAGGCTCGACCCTTTCCGATGCAAGTCTTACCTCACGCAAAAGAAGGAAGAGCTCTCTCCGGCGGAGATGCAGATCCTGCAGCGGACGCCCTACATTTTTGGCTGCGATGAATGCCAGCGCTTTTGCCCCTTCAATCAAAAAGCCGCTCCCTCTCCGCTTCCGGAGATCCGTGAGCATCGGATCTCTACACTGACAAAGGAAGAAATGGACAGCTATTCCAACCGCGCATTTGACAAAGCCTTCCGCTCCTACGCCTTCGCCTGGCGCGGAAAAAAAATACTTCTTAGGAATTGGAACATCATAAACGAAAAAGAGAAACAGGATATAAATAGCAGCCGGTAAGAGAAGCGCCGCCTTTGCCATGTAATTGTATCTCCT
>JAIJLI010000565.1 GCA_022722495.1 Dialister sp.
GCGTGGCGGAATTGGTAGACGCACAGGATTTAGGATCCTGCGCCTTGTGCATGGGGGTTCGAGTCCCTTCGCTCGCACCAAAAAAGCACTGTGGATCTCACAGTGCTTTTTTATTGGCAGTCACTTTTTTCGCTAAAGCCGATCTCTCAGAAATTTACTGTCTTCCCATAGTAAGCACATTCGAGGATCTTTGACATAGCCTCCGCATCTGCCTCACGCGGGTTCTCCGGAGTGCAGGCATCGAGGACGGCATTCTTGGCGATGGCATTCTTCTTGGCAAGGTAGAGCTCCTCTGGCACCCCATAGTCTTTGAGTGTCAGCGGAATGTCCATCTTCTGATTCAGTTTCTGGATGGCTTCCTCATAGGAAATGACAAGCTGCGCATCTGTGCGTCCCGGAAGGCCTGCCACGCGAGCGAGATCGGCATAGCGCGAAAGACAGGCTTTCTTGTTGAACTGGATGACATACGGCATCAAGATGGCATTCGCACAACCATGCGGGATATGGAAGACGGCACCGATCTTATGCGCCAGAGAATGTGTGATCCCCAGAAGTCCATTTGAGAAGGCCATGCCGGCAAGGCACTGCGCGATATGCATTTTGCCTCTGGCTTCCTTGTCTCCATGATACGACTCTACGATGTTGTCAAAAATATCGGAGACAGCTTGCTTGGAGAGCGGTTCCGTGAAGCCATTCGCAAACTTTGACACATAGGACTCGGTCGCATGTGTCAGCGCGTCCATGCCTGTATGCGCGGTGAGCTTCTTCGGCATGGTGAACGGGATGTCGAGGTCAAGGATGGCAAGATCCGGCGTCAGGTTGAAATCAGCGAGCGGATACTTGATGCCTGTCGAGTAGTCGGTGATGACAGAGAAAGCCGTGACTTCTGTCGCAGTCCCCGATGTGGATGGGATAGCTACGAAGATCGCCTTCTGACGAAGCGGCGGCAAAGAAAATGGCTTTTTGATCTCATCGAATGTCAGATTCGGATATTCATAGAAGACCCACATGGCCTTGGCCGCATCGATCGGTGAACCGCCTCCGATCGCCACGATCACGTCCGGCTGGAATTCTTCCATCAGCTTCGCGCCCTTCTGCACTTCTTCGATGGATGGATCCGGTGTGATACCTTCGAGCGTATAAGTGGCAAGTCCTGCGTCCTTCAACACTTTTTCAGTCTTCTGAAGGAAACCGCCTGCCCGCATGGAATGACCACCGGTGCAAATGAAAGCTTTCTTGTGACCCTTCAGCAAAGACAGCTCATCAATGGCTCCATGACCACAATAAATATCTCTAGGTAATGTGAAACGGAACATAGTGACTCCTCCTTTTTGCATAGAATCATACGGAAGGATGGACGATCAGGATCTCTTGATCGAAGAAATTCTGATCTGCCCTTCTTCTTATAGTATACACTTTTTTATGCAGACTGGAACATGTATGCTTATTCTATATGAAGAAGTCATTGGAAATGAGTTAAAGGCATAAATATAGGAGACCTATCGCCCTCTGCCTGTTAATGCTATTAAGTTAAGGAAATCGTTAACTACGTAACGTCTCGCTTCCCCCTTCGGGGAAAGCAGCGAAGGCAATATGTGCAAGCGAACTGGATTTTTAGGCGCGAAGCGACGCTAAAATCCAGTGAGACGCCATTTCGAGCGCAGCGAGATGGGGCATGCCAGCG
>JAIJLI010000566.1 GCA_022722495.1 Dialister sp.
CAGAGCAAGGAATCATCTGACGCGAATAGCGAGCTATTTAAGGAAGATGATGACGAAGCTATGTATAAAAATCCATATGAAATCCGACTCTGCGATTTAATCAGCGTTTCCTTTATTTCATGGATCTCAATATCTCATAGCTGGCCTGATCGAGTGTATCCTTCTGGCTCTGGAAGCCGAGAAAGAGAAGGCTCCGGTAGCCTTCTCCCGTCTTGGCAAGGAAGCCGCGCATATAGAGAGGGATCGACCATCCGTCAGCGACCAGATAGGGCGAAAGGGCAAAGCCGTAAGTCTTTGGCTGGCTGAGTACCTTGTGCAGCTGCTCCACATGCATCATGCTGACGCCCATGAGGTCATAGGGGACGGGCTCGCCGGTCGCCTCGCGCGTCCCTTTGGCAGTCTGCAGAAAGATGTTGTTCAGCATCGTTTCCGCCTCCATCAGACCGATATTGAAGTGGAGCATGCGCTGCCCCGCCGCCGGAGTGAAGCCTTCCGGCAGGAACATGTCGTGAAAATAGGCCTCTGCCGCTTCCCCTTTCATTTCCATCCCGAAAGCGATGACGGGCGCATCCTGCTTCTTCCCGGGAAGGAAGAGCAGCCCCGCAGAGGGATGTGGATCTGCGGAGAGGTGAAAGGGCGTAAAGGTCATCCCTTTGGGAAGATTTCCATCTCCCAGAAATCCCCGGCTCTCCGGCATGAGTGCGAGAAGCTCTTCCATCGGCAGCGGCTCCATGACTTTGGCAGCCGCCGTGCTGACGCTCTCTCCTGCCGCGAGAGCAGGCACTGCGCCACTGTCGGCCATCCCATCCGCTTCTGACATTCCGCCCGTCAGAAGAAGGGCGGCTCCCATGCAGAGTGAAAGCATGCGTTTCATTTTTCAGCTCCTGCCAGCGCCTTGTCGACGACAGGCTCAAAATACGCGCCAGACGCCTGATCCGCCGCGAGAAGGGTATAGGTCGTCATACCCTTCTCCTTGTGAATGATCGCTTTCAGATAGACCGGAAGCGTGAAGCCGTCACGGATGATGGAGATCTGTGCGCTGCCCGTGCTGTAGGAAAGCCCCTTCTTCGACGTCTTGTCCGCCCAGTCCGAGTGCGCCTTCACTGTGAGCTGTCCATGCGTCATCGCCAGAAGAGGCGCCAGCTCTTTGGCTTCCGCCTCTGCCTGATTGTCTTTCGCCGCTTCCTTCGACTGGGTATCGAGTGCTGCGCTATAGAGGGCAAGCTTCATCTCGTCAGCATCTGAGAGCGCGATCGAGACGACCATCCCCTGATAACAGATGCCTTTGTCCTCGCTTCTCACCTGATAGAGCTTGCCGCGGCGCAGTACATCGACCGCCATCTGTGCCACGTCATGAGAGTAGGCTTCGTTCTTTGGGAAAAGATTCTCCTTCTTGATCGCCTCTTCCACAGTCGTCACCGCTTTGTCCTCCATGAGCCAGTCATGGAGCTGGCTGCCAAAGAAGGATCGCTCGCCGTCAAAGACGCTGACCTTCTCGCCAAGGTCGAGCTTTTCACCGCCGGAAAGAACCATCGAGTCTGCGTCCGCTGTCAGGACACCGCCTGCCAGCGCCAGAGATGCCATGGAAATCGTCATCCATTTCGAAAGTTTCATCTATGTCACCTTTCTTTCAGGAAATATGTGGGAGTTCGTGCCTCTATTATAGCATAGTTGGGGGT
>JAIJLI010000567.1 GCA_022722495.1 Dialister sp.
AGCTTTTTGATTATCAGGAGGACATGGAGAAGAGAGTGCAAGAAGCATTCAAGCATCATGATGCTGTCATGGTCCAAATGCCGACAGGTACGGGAAAGACGTATCTGCTTGCTGCCCTTGTAGGTTTGTTCTTGAAAGAGGAAGTGTGGGTGGTAGCCCATCGTCGGGAACTCGTTTCACAAATCAAGGACACCTTGGAAAGATTCTTCTCTTCCCTAAAATCCACCTCCATCAAAGTGACATCAATACAATGGTTGTCGAGACATTATGGAGAGATGGAAGAGAAGCCGGGGTTGATAGTGATAGACGAGGCGCACCATGCTTTGTCTGAGACATACGCAGAGGTAATGAATGCCTATCCGAAGGCGAAGAAGTTGGGCCTGACGGCTACGCCATACCGATTGAATGGCAAGGGATTCACGGATTTGTTTGACACCTTGCTGTGCTCATGGAGCATGGAGAAGTTTATTGCCGAAGGACGATTGAGCCTTTATGACTACTACTCCATCAAGCCTGACAGTGCCGACCAATTACTTATTGATTCTTTGCAGAAGCGAGGGGCTGATGGTGACTATCAGCAAAAGGAACTGAACGAGGTGATGGATGTGAGACCATCGCTTGAAAGGCTTTGCCTTACTATCAAGGAGTATGTGCCAGGAAAGAAAGGTATCGTATATGCTATCAGTATTCATCATGCTGAGCATATTGCGAAGTTCTATCGGGAGAATGGCATCAAAGCCGTGGCGATTTCGAGCAAGACACCGCTTGCGGAGCGGCAAGAACTTATTGAAAGATTCAAATCTTCCTCGCTCTCCTCTTCCCTAAATTCTACTTCTGATGATATTGAAGTGTTGGTGAGTGTGGATTTGTTCTCGGAGGGCTTCGACTGTCCTGATGTGGAGTTTATCCAGTTGGCGAGACCTACGCTGTCATTGGCTAAGTATATGCAGATGGTGGGACGTGGACTGCGAGTGGCTGAAGGGAAGGAATACTGCGTGATACTGGACAACGTGGGACTGTATAAGCGGTTTGGATTGCCATCTGTGGATAGAGATTGGCAGAGCATGTTTGAAGGACGTACGTCTATGGAAGACATTCTGCAAGAGGCGTGTATGCATGTCAATAGTCACAACTGCAGGATGGATGTGCTGATGGACGGTGATGAGGAAATGATGAAAATCATCAACCATGAGTGCCAGCAACAGATGATAATGGACACTTATGGATATCAGATTGTAGAAGACGAAAAAGGTCTGAAGGGCATCAAGGATAAGGAAGGCAAGATGATATTGGAATGTCAATACAAGAAGATAGAAGTGACCAACGATGGTTTTGCCTATTGCTATATAAGAAAGAAGGTGGGTCGGAAGGAATGGATTGACTTGCGGAACAGGTTGTGGTTTGCCAATAAGCCACAAAGTGTGAAGCTGATGGGCATCGACTTCTGTACAGAGGATGGCAAAAAGCTGTACCCACGCATCCTATCGAAGTATATTGATGAAAAGACCTATCTGACGGTAAAGACCTTGGAACTGCAAGTAGGAACAGGACTAAGCTGGAAGCATAGGTTTATTCCTTGGGACGAGCCGAATAAGGTGTATCTGTACAAAGAAGGAGAAGGCAACGCACGGCTGTATATTGATGAGAATGAACAATATTTTGTGCAGAAGAATATCG
>JAIJLI010000568.1 GCA_022722495.1 Dialister sp.
GCATCGGACTATTCAACATAGCACGCTATACCGCTAGCATGCCCCTATTGCCTTCGGCACTTCCCCCGAAGGGGGAAGCAAGACGTTACGTGACTAACGATTTCCTTAACTTAATCGCCTTCCCCGATGGGGAAGGCTAGGAGGTGCGACGCTCCGCGTCGATTTTTATAAAGGGCGATGCCCGAAAATAGTCACCAGCCACCAGCCATTCGAAACCACTCATCCCTGCTTTCAAGCTACGGGGTTTAACGGGTTCAGAAGGTTCAAAGGGTTCAGGTGGCGGCTTCGCCGCATTTTAGATGACGGTATTCCTCGTATCGTCAGCCTTCCCCTCGAGGGAAAGGTGCCCCGAAGGGGCGGATAGGGCACAGGCGGCATGAAAGACAGATGATGCAGATGGAAAAACGTTTTTGCACAAGTGAGCTGTTTACGAAAGCACCCTATCCATCACTGACGCTATCCCCCGTCAATTCCACGTAAAATTTGCCGATTGCCATTGATTCTCATTGACAGGGGAAGATTTTCTGACTATATTTAGTAAGGATAGCCCACAGCAGACCGTGGGCAGCAAGGATCGGTCACCGGATGCTTCCGGAGAGAGGGGGGTCGCCATGATACAGGCATACAAACACAATGAAAATCATGTTCTGTCCGCTGTTCCGCTGGAACAGCTGGAAAAAGGGTCCTGGATCAATGCCGCGGCACCGACATTGGAGGAGCTGGTCAGGATCAATGAGCTGACGGGCATTCCCGTTGATTCCCTCCAGACCGCCCTCGATAGAGAAGAACGTTCTCATGTCGAGCTTGAAGACGACTATATCTTCGTCGTCGTGAATACCCCTGTCGTCCTTGAGACGGATGCGTATGATGCACTGCCGCTTGGCATCTTCATCACGCGCCAGTACTTCATCACCGTCTGTCTGGAGCCGAATACAGTCATTCAGAAATTCCTGAATAACTCATTCACTTCTTTCCAGACGTACAAGAAGACGCGCTTCCTTTTCCAGATCCTTTCGCAAGCCTCCTCTTCCTTCCTGTATTTCCTGCAGCAGATCTACAAGCAGACCGATGTCATCGAGACGCAGGTCAGAAAGTCCTTGCAGAACAAGGAGCTCTTCCGTATGCTCGAGCTGCAGAAATCTCTGACGTACTTCAACTTCGCCCTGCATGCGAATGAAAACGTGATGGAGCGTCTGATGCGGCTGCGAAACAGTCCGCTGCACTCGCTCCTTAAAATGTATGAAGAGGATGAGGACCTGTTGGAAGATGTCATCATCGAAAATAAGCAGGCGCTCGAAATGGCGGAGATCTATACCAATATTCTGATGAGCATGATGGACTCTTTCTCCTCCATCATCTCGAACCGTCTTTCGCAGATCATGAAATTCCTGACGTCTGTCACCATTATCCTGGCGATCCCGACCTTGATCTACAGCCTCTGGGGCATCAATGTCCCTGTCCCCTTCGAGGAGTCGCCCTTCGGCTTTGTCGGCGTCATCCTGATCGGTATCCTTTTGACCCTTGTCGTCACCTTCATTCTGTGGCGCAAGGATATGCTCTGAATCTGAAATACACGAAACCCCCGGAGTGAGCGCTTCGAGGGTTTTTCTTGCGTGAAAATGGTATAATCGGGTAGTCTACTAGTGACTAGTGACTAGT
>JAIJLI010000569.1 GCA_022722495.1 Dialister sp.
ACCTTGATTATATGGGAAAAGATCCGGCGATTGAACAGTCGCAGGGCGTCACCGGCTTCGATATTTTGTCTGGCGGGCAGAAACCAAATGCGGGTCTTTCCTTCATCAAACTGAAACCGTGGGATGAACGTAAAGCACCGAGTGAACAGATCAATGCCATTATGGGCAAAGCCATGGCATATGGGGCGACCCATCCGGATGTATCTCTGATGGCGCTGAATCCGCCTCCGATTCCAGGCCTTGGCTCCTCCGGAGGCTTCAGCCTTTATATCATGAACAAGAGCGGTGCATCGGATGAAGAATTCCAGCGCGTCGTCGGAGAATTCCTCGGCGCAGCCAACCAGCGTCCGGAAATCCAGATGGCCTACACCACCTTCCGAAGCGATACACCATCCTACAATTATGATATTGACCGAGAAAAAGCACAGCGAAATGGTGTGGCTGTCGGGGATATCTTCACCGCCCTTCAGGCTTATTATGGCTCTGTCCAGATTAATGACTTCACGATTTATGGACGTAACTTCAAGGTCGTCGCGCAGGCGGACACCCCGTATCGTACGAGCCCGGGGGACAACAAGTTCCTGACGGTTCGTGACAATAAGGGGAATATGGTGCCGATTTCCACCTTTATCACTCCGAAGAAATCCAATGCGATCTCCGTCATCACTCGTTACGACAACTTCCCAGCGGTTAAGGTCGGCGGGCAGCAGAAGAGCGGGTATTCATCCGGTCAGGCACTTGATGCGCTCGAAGAGACCGCCAATCAGGTCCTCCCGAATGGTTATGGCTTCGAATTCGTTGAATCCTCTGCCCAGGAACGTGAAGCGAGCGGTAAGACGGTGTATGCCCTCTCGCTCGGCATGCTCTTTGTGTTCCTGTCTCTGGCAGCTCTCTATGAAAGCTGGAAAGTCCCATTCACGGTCATCTTCGGGATACCGACAGGCTTCTTTGGCGCGAGCCTTGCGGCCATGATATTCCATGTATATAACGACATTTACTTCCAGATCGGTCTTTTAACCATCATCGGACTGGCCGCGAAGAACGCCATTCTGATCGTCGAGTACGCGAAAGTCCGTACGGATCACGGTATGGAAGCGCTTCAGGCGGCTGTCGAAGCATCGAAGATCCGTCTCCGTCCGATCCTGATGACATCTCTTGCTTTCATTGTCGGTAACATCCCGCTGGCTCTCTCGACTGGTGCAGGTGCAAATTCCCGCTCTGAAATGGGGATTGCCGTTGTATTCGGTGTGCTTTCCGCCACCATTTTCCAGATCTTCATCGTTCCGATGCTCTTCGTCGTCATTGAACACATTCATGGGTTTAAGAGATCGAAGAAAGTCGTCACTGAAGACTGATGATCGTAAGTAAAAAAAGAGCCTCGAGCCTTGTGCTCGTGGCTCTTTTTGCTGGCAGGCATTGCGTTTTTGAAAGTCATGTTTTTCAGCTGACCTCCTCATTTGAGTAATGCTATTAAGTTAGGGAAATTGTTAGCGCCGTAATGACTTGCTTCCCCCTTCGGGGGAAGTGCCGAAGGCAATAGGAGCATGCCAGCGGCCATCGAACAATGTTGGATATACCGTAGTGCTGCCCCCTCATCTCGCTTCGCTCGAAATGGCGTCTCACTGGATTTTCGCGTCGCTTCACTCCTAAAAATCCAGT
>JAIJLI010000570.1 GCA_022722495.1 Dialister sp.
TGCGCAACCATCGCTATGAAGGTTGGTATGCCGGAGGCGGCATCACAGCTGGAAAACAATGGAATCTTTCAAAGCACTGGAACTTCGAGGCTTCGCTCGGATTGGGTTATGTCCATACATCCTACGATAAATTCGAATGCGGAATGTGTGGCGAAAAGCTGAAAACTGCCCACAAAAATTATGTGGGTCCCACCAAGGTGGCTCTCTCCCTCATCTATTTAATCCCTGGCAAGGCTGAAGAGAAGCACGAAAACGATATGCCTCAGATTATCGAGACCATTCAGCAGCCTAAGCAGAATGTACTGAAGCCGGTGCTTCAGTTGCAGGCAGTAGTAGCCGAAGCTCCGAAGATTCGCCATTTGGATAAGCGAGCCTATATCGACTTCCCAGTGAACAGGATAGAGCTGCGTGCCGACTATCGCCGCAATCCGGCACAGTTGGATAGCATCATCACTACCATCAAGGCATTGAAGGCGGATAAGAACCTGCAGGTGATGGCAATCAATATCCATGGTTTTGCTTCACCGGAAGGCACGTATCAGCACAACGATTACTTGGCAAAGAACCGTGCCCGCACTTTGGCGGAGTATGTTCGCAAGATGGTGCAGCTGCCCGACAGCATCTTCACCATATCATCCACTGCCGAGGATTGGGATGGCTTGTGTGAACATATCCAGCAGAGCGATTTGGAGAAGAAGCAGCAGATTTTAGCGATAGCACAGGATGAAACCCTGACCCCAGATGCCCGAAATGCGAAAATGAAGAAACTATATCCGGCGCAATATCGCACCCTGCTCACCCTCTGTTATCCGGCTCTCCGCCATAGCGACTACCACATTACATATAAGATTAAGCCATTTGATGTGGAGGAGGCAAAGCAGATCATGAAGACCAAGCCGCAGCTGTTGTCGCTCAACGAGTTGTTCATGGTAGCCCAGACCTACAAGGTGGGTTCCAGGGAGTTCAACGAGGTGATGGAGCTGGCTGTGCGCATGTATCCGGAGGATGAAACCGCCAATCTGAATGCCGCCATCATCCGTCTGAACAAGGGTGATGCCGAGGCTGCCAAGCCTTATCTGGATAGAGCCGGCGATTCCAAGGAAGCCGATGCTGCAAGAAAAGCGTATCAGGTGCTGACGATTCAATGAAGCTATAAATATAGACTATAGGAATAAAAGCTATAAAATTACGATAAATACAGCAGAAAATATAAATAAAAAAGTAATAAATACGATTTAAACTATAAAATTATGAAGAAATTCAGAGTGCTTTCATCTGTGCTGGCATCAGCATTGATGATGACGGTGATGTCTTGCTCAAGCAGCGATGACTTGAATGGTGGCGGTCCAGATAATGCTAACGATAAGTCTTATCTCGCCATCAGAATAAATAATGTAGGTTCTGCTTCCGGTTCCCGTGCAGAAAGTGATTATGAAGCAGGTACGGCAGATGAGAACTATATTGAGAGTGTAAGATTCTATTTCTTCCATGCTGATGGAACTCCTTATATGCTGAAGAATGCAGGTCAGTCTACCGGTAAAAACTGGCTGGAGAAGAACAGAGATTTGAATACAGACAATAAGGAAAATCCAAATGTGTCTATGATTTCCAATCCTCTTTTGGTTATCGAGGGCAATACCGGAGCTTCACCAGCCGT
>JAIJLI010000571.1 GCA_022722495.1 Dialister sp.
ACCAATGCCTGATAGTTCATGCCCATCATGATAATGCCGCCATACTGATCGTCTTCTTTTGGTGCAAAACGTATCTTGGTTGTAGCCTTAAAGTTCTCGGCTGGGGTCTTCTGCAACAGGAGATTGCCTGCTTCCCAAAGGCTCTTGAATGGCTGTGGCTTGCCCGCTTTGTCAGTAGCCGTAAGATCAGCCGTATAGAGGCGCATGCAACCATTGTTGGTTGGCATTCCCCAAAGCTGGTTATAGTTGGCGTGCCATTGCCATTGCAAGCCTAGCTCTGTGCTGTTGAATTCATCAGATTCCTGAGGATTCATCTTTACCTTTGATGTCGATTTTGGTATGCGATAGGTGAGATAAGGCTCGCCACATCCGTCGCCATCCTTGTCATTGCCCATTACTGGCCATCCTGTCTTCCAATCTACAGGCTGCAGGAAGACGACGCGACCGTATGCTGCCTTGTCATTGAAATGAAGGAACCAGTCTTCGCCTTGCGATGTATGAACCCATGCTCCTTGGTGAGGACCATTAATCTTCGTTTTGCCTTGTGCCATCACCTTTCTGGCTTCATAAGGGCCATATATGTTTTTGCTTCGCATGGCAAGTTGCCAGCCCATCTCTACGCCTCCAGCTGGACACATAATCCAGTAATATCCATCTCGCTTATAGAACTTCGGACCTTCTGTGGTGTGGTTCTTCTGTCCTCCATCAAAAACGATGCGAGGCTTGCCTATCGCCTTGGTTCCATCGGTAGAAAGCTCACGAACAGTGAGAACGGAATTAAAGCCAGAACGGCTTCCTGCCCATCCATTCACGAGATAGCATTTTCCGTCTTCATCCCAGAGCGGACAAGGGTCAATCATTCCTTTTCCTGCCAAAACGCAGACGGGTTCCTCCCATGTGCCACGTGGGTCTTTGGTTTTCACCATAAAGATGCCGTGGTCTGGGTCGCCCCAATAAATATAGAATTCTCCGTTGTGATGTCGGATGGCTGGTGCCCATACTCCCTTGCCGTGTTGAGGCTGGGCGAAGAGTTCCTTGGGTTCCTGTTCCTGCAGGGCATGTCCGATAATCTCCCAGTTCACCAGGTCTTTGCTATGAAGGATAGGCAGACCGGGAATGCAGTTGAACGAACTAGCCGTGAGATAATAGTCTTCTCCTACAGCCACCACGTCAGGGTCACTATAGTCGGCATAAATTATGGGGTTGGTATAAGTGCCGTTGCCATTATCGGGATTCCAGACCTGCGAGTGATACTGGGCTTGGAGCGACATAGGCGTTGTCAGCAAGATGCTCGAAAAGAGCACTGATGTAATTCTCTTATTCATATTATTCTCTTATTTGTTTTATAATGATACGTATGATAAGGGAAGATTACTTATATGTCTGTTGTCAGCTTTTCTACTACGACTTTAAGTATTCTTCTTATCCGGTTCGTATTATTAATAAAACAACGACGATGAAAATAAGAAGAATACTTTTTTGTATGGCTACTATTGCCATATCACAGATAAGCATAGCGCAGAATGTACAGACTGCTGCGCAGGTTCCGGCACTCGATGTTGATAAGCAGTTGCAATACTGCCACAAGCAGGTGAAGCGTGCCCTGGCTGAGTTGCAGCAGAAAGATGGTTCTTACGATTACACGATGGAG
>JAIJLI010000036.1 GCA_022722495.1 Dialister sp.
TGGGGGATCAGCAGGGGCTTCTCGATGCCATCAATGGCAATCCTCTCCCCGCATCGTACCAGATGTCTTTCCAGACGCCGGAGCAACTGAAAACAGCGGCGGAAGTTGTCGCCAAGTATCAGGGTATCGAAACTGTCCAGTACGGGAAGGATATCATTGAACAGCTCTATAAAGTAGCACAGGTCATCCGTCTCTCGGGGATCGTACTCATCATCTTCCTCGCCGGTGCCGAGCTCTTTATCATTTCCAATACCATCCGCCTTACGGTTTTTGCCAGAAGAAGAGAGATCCAGATTATGAAGTACGTCGGTGCTTCCAATGGATTCATTCGCTGGCCTTTCCTTTTCGAAGGCATGGTCATCGGTTTTCTGGGATCCGGATTTGCTTCGCTCATCCTGTGGGAAGGCTATAAAATGGTCGTCTCTGAAATGGCAGCGGCGGGTCTTGTCTTCATCCCGATGATTCCGCTTTGGCCTTTTATGGGATATACCACGCTCATTATTTTGGCGGCAGGCATTGTGATCGGTGTCATGGGGAGTGCCATTTCGCTCCGTAAGTATATGAAGGTGTAATCATGAAAACACATCAGAAGATACTTTCGGCGGCGATCGCCTCTCTGCTGCTGGCAGGGGCGGCAGTTCCCTCCATTGCGGACGATCTGGATGATGAGCTGCAGGATATTCAGGGGCAGATCGATGAGTCGCGTTCTTCGCAGGAAAGCTGGCAGCAGGTCATCGAAGATGTTGCTGTCAAGCTGAAAGCCATTCAGGCAGATCTTGATACGGCGAATGCCCGTCTGAAGAGCATTCAGGACGAGCAGGCGAAAGTGAATGCGGAGATCCGACAGACGGAGGAAGAGATCCGCAAAGCGCAGGCTTATCTGGAGCAGCGCCAAAAGGTACTGAATCTCCGTGTGCGTTCGATTTATAAATTCGGACAGCTGAATTATCTGGAAGTCATCATGGGGGCGAAAAGTTTCAGCGATTTTGCGAATCGACTGGAACTTTTGAAACGCATCATCCAGTCTGACTACAGCCTGATTTTGGAAATTCAGGATCAGAAGTCGAAAATCGAAGCGAAGAAAGCCGAATTGGAGCAGGATCGGGCACGGCTCGATGCATTGGCAGAAGAAGCGAAGAAGGTACAGGCCGAGGTCGCGAAGAAGAAAGCCGAGCAGCAGAGAGTCTTGGATCATGCGAAAGCCAATAAAGCGGCGGCGGCGCAGATGGAGCAGGATCTCATTGCCCGTTCGAATGCGGTCAAAGACCTCATTCAGGAGCGCATCCGTCAGGCAGAAGCCGCAAGGCAGGCGCAGCAGGAAGAAAGCGGCGGCAGTGATGATAACTATGTGCAGGGAACGGGTCAGCTTTCCTGGCCATGTAGCGGTGTCATCACGTCTCCCTACGGATATCGTACCCATCCGATTTTCGGTCGTACCATCTATCACTCGGGGATAGATATCGGTGTCGACTATGGTACGCCGATCCATGCAGCGGATAGCGGGACGGTCATTTACTCCGGCTGGATCAGCGGCTACGGCAATGCTGTCATCATTGACCATGGCGGCGGTATGCAGACGCTGTATGGGCACAACCAGTCCCTCAATGTATCGGAAGGGCAGTCCGTGTCGAAAGGGGCAGTCATTGCCTTTGCCGGCTCGACCGGAAACTCGACGGGGCCGCACTGCCATTTCGAAGTGGAAATCAATGGGCAGGCTGTCGATCCTATGGGATATTTATGATGAAAAAACAAATTTGGCACTATTTCAAAAACTATGCCCCCGGCTTTGCGCTGGGAGTGGTATGTACCGCATCTTTGGCTGGAGGTGCGGTATTCCGCTTTACGGATGATCCGAAGGCGCTCTTTACATTTCTGCTGGATTTTCAGGAAATCAAGCAGAACTACTTCCGTCCGATAGAGGATAAGACGCTCTTTGCCGGGGCATCGCAGGGGATGTTTTCTTCTGTCGGTGATCCTTATACCATGGTACTTTCCGGAGATGCGTATGAGTCTTTCATGCAGAGTGCTACGGGAGAATATGGCGGGATCGGCGTCGTCATGGGGCAGGGAGAGAACACAAGGCCTGTCATTTTGAAGGTTTTCGACCATGGATCGGCGCATGAGGCGGGGCTTGCCGCTGGAGATGTGCTTCTTTCCATCGATGGGAAAGAAACGGATGCGCTCGGACTTACGGGGACGGCATCGGCTGTCCGCGGAGAAAAAGGAACGACGGTAGTAATCGATGTCGAACGGAATGGCGAAGCGATGCATTTTACCGTGGAGCGGTCAGAGATTTCCATGCCGACGGTGCAGAGTGCTATGGCCAGTGACGATATTGGCTACATTCATATTTTCTCCTTCGGGAAGCACACCGCGGATGATTTCCGTGACCAGCTTACTTCTTTGAAGATCGCTGGAGCGAGAAAGCTCATCATTGACGTCCGCATGAATCCGGGCGGGATGATTCATGCAGTGATTGATGTGGCAAATCAGATACTCACCAAAGGAACGATCGTGAGCTATCACACCAAGAATGGCGAGTCAGAGTCCTATGATATCGAGGGAATCGAGAATCCTTTGCCGATGGCTGTCCTGATCGATAAGAATAGCGCGAGTGCCTCTGAAATCTTGGCCGGTGCGATCCAGGATAAACAGGAAGGAACCATCATTGGGGAAAATTCCTATGGCAAAGGGACTGTGCAGGCGGTCTTTGATACAGGGGAGCAGAAGGCACTCAAGATCTCTATCGCAGAGTATCGGACGCCTTCGGGGAAGACGATCGACAAGGTGGGGATCCATCCTGATGTGGAAGTCACGCAGACAGGATTTCCTTTCGATCCATCCACCGACTCTGTCTATCAGAGGGCGATCGACGTGCTGTCCGTCGGAAGCTGACGGGTTTCCTTAGGGCATCGCTCCCGGGGAGGGCGTGAGGCCTCTGCTGTCGGGCATTTATTTTTTATAACGAATGAGGGATAGGCATGGATACGATCAAACTGACTCGCATGGCCTTTTTCGGCTATCACGGTGATGAACCGGAGGAGACGAAATTGGGACAGCGTTTTTACATTGATGTAGAGCTTCATCTTGATTTATCCAAGGTCGGGGAGACGGACTGTCTCGAAGACTCTGTGAATTATGTAGCGGTGTACCAGATGGTGAAAGAACGGGCAGAGGGCGGCCCTTACAAGCTGCTGGAACGCCTCGCCGGCGTAATCAATGCAGATGTTCTCGCTGATTTTCCGCTGGTGGATGAGATAACAACCACGGTACACAAGCCGGGTTCCCCCATTCCAGGGATTCTGGACGATGTATCAGTGACACTGACCAAAAAGAGAGAAAAATGAATCAAACATATATTATTTCCCTTGGATCCAACCAAGGGAATTCGCTGGCTATTCTCCGGCAGGCGGCTCAAGTGCTCGAGGCGGCAGAGGGCCTTCATATCGAGAAGAAGTCTGCCATCTATGAGACGCTGCCTTGGGGCAAAACCGACCAGCCCGTCTTTCTGAATGCTGTCATGGAGATCAGCTGGGAAGGGCCTGCCGAAGATTTGATGGCGCTTTTGCTGTCTGTCGAGAAACAGTTCGGACGCACCCGAGACGTGCATTGGGGGCCGAGAACGCTGGATCTGGATTTGATTTACAGTGACGGCATCCAGAGTGATACCCCATTTCTTCATTTGCCGCATCCCTATTTCTGGGAGCGGCCTTTTGTGCTGGTCCCGATGGCGGATGTCTGCCCGGATTTCATGTATCAGGGGACATCCATCCTATCTCGCATTCGGACACTTCATGGAGAGAAAGAGGTCAAGCGGACAGCGCATGGCTGGGAGGGAGAAGAATGACTGAAAAGATCCCGA
Source organism: Dialister sp. (assembly GCA_022722495.1). Taxonomy (GTDB): domain Bacteria; phylum Bacillota; class Negativicutes; order Veillonellales; family Dialisteraceae; genus Dialister. The sequence continues at coordinate 3,863 of JAIJLI010000036.1, forward strand.
TGATCGCAGATGTGCGTGCGGCGGCAGCTGCGGCAGCGCTTCCTTCTTTTGTGATGGATACCGTGATGGGGCCGCAGCTTGCGAAAGAGTGCGCGGCGAGACTGTCTCATTTCTGGGAGATGAATCCTGCTTCTTCTCCGACGGTCCTGACGGGGATCACAAGTTCGCAGAAGGCACTGGCGCTCTCGGCGGCCATGCAGTCTTTCGGGACGGCCATCGTCGTCGTGCCCGAGCAGAAGGATATTTTCCGCTGGGAAGAAGACCTTGCTTTCTTCCTGCCGGAGACGTCTATTTATTCCTTTCCACTCGTCGAAGAGACTGGCTTTCATGTGACATTCTCCAGTACGGAGCGGTTGCGTGACCGGATGCGGACGTTGGGAGCCATGCTGACAGGAAGACAGGGCATTATCCTAGCTACAGCCGTGGAAGCGGCACAGAAGGTGGTCAGCCCATCGCAGCTGGAGGAGAGTGCATTTCAGGTTTCTAGCGGAGAGGAAATTGGATGGGACGATTTGCAGGAGAAACTGACGTCTGCCGGCTATGAACGGGTGGATCAGGTCGAGCGCTGCGGTCATTTTGCGGTGCGCGGTGATATCATCGACATTTTCCCTATCAATGAAGAGCATCCCGTCCGCATCGAGCTTTTCGATGACGAGGTCGACAGCGTGCGGCTTTTTGACGAAGATACGCAGCGCTCGATCGAAGACAGAAAGTCGCAGGTTTTCTTGCCACTTGACGGTAAGGGCGTGGGAGAGGCGCTTGTCTTCTCATACCTTTCGAAGGCGCTTGTCTTTTATGATGAACCGCAGCGGTGCGAAGAATCGCTGAAACGATACTTCAAGGAGGATGCCGCGCATAAAAAGGCGGCGCTATCCTGGAAAGATGTCATTGGACAGGCGCGCAAGGCGAAGAATAAGGAAATCGTATGCACCCTGCTCAAGCGAAAACTGACAGGCTTTGATACGGAGCGGGATGTGTCATGGCAAGGTCACACCATGACGAATTATCAGCGGCAGATCCCTATCTTCATGGAGGATCTTAAAAATCTGCTCGCAAAGGGATGGAAAGTCCTCTCTCTCGCACCCCGTCCCTCGGAGGAAAGGGAGCTTTCTGCCCTGTTTTCTGATTTCCATATCCCGCAGAGCCGCGCGCTGGAAGCGGGGAAAGTCACGCTGATCCATGGGCTTCTTTCGGAAGGCTTTGAACTCACCGATGATTCACTGGCTGTCATCACAGCGGGAGATGTCCTGGGGAAGCAGAAGGTGCGCCGCGTGCGTTCTGGCCCGAAGGGGAAGCAGATCCGCTATTTTTCAGATCTGAATCCCGGCGACTATGTCGTGCAGGCCACGCATGGTATCGGTAAGTACCTCGGGATCCGTACCATCGAGCTTTCCGGCATTCATAGGGATTATATCACGATCCAGTATGCGGGAAATGACAAGCTCTATCTTCCTGTCGAAAAGATCTCTTCGCTGGAAAAATATATCGGCCCGGAAGGGGAAACGCCGAAGCTCCATGACATGGGAAGCAATGCATGGACGAAGGTGCGGGCGAAAGCGAAAAAGTCCATCGAGGAACTGGCAGAAAAGCTGCTTGACGTCTATGCAAAGCGTGAGATCACGCAGGGGATCGCTTTTGCTCCGGATACGGCCGAGCAGCGCGAATTCGAAGACACATTCCCCTATGTAGAAACGACAGATCAGCTGTTGGCGATCGACGCCATCAAAAAGGCGATGGAAAAACCGATGCCGATGGATATGCTCCTATGCGGAGATGTGGGCTTTGGCAAGACGGAAGTCGCGATGCGTGCGGTCTTCAAATGCATCATGTCCGGCTATCAGGCTTTCGTCCTTTGTCCGACGACGGTCCTCGCGGAGCAGCATTACAAGAATTTCAAGGAACGGATGGAAAACTTTGGTGTCCGTCTGGCAGTACTGAACCGTTTCACGATAGCCAAGGAAAAGAACCGCATCTATCAGGAGATGGAAAGCGGCACGCTGGATGTGGTCATCGGTACCCATGCGGTCTTGAATAAGAAGGTGCATCCAAAGAAGCTCGGGCTTCTCGTCGTCGATGAAGAGCAGCGCTTCGGTGTCGTGCAGAAGGAGAAGTGGAAATCTCTGGCATCCGGCATCGATGTCTTGACATTGTCTGCGACACCGATCCCCCGCACCCTTCACATGAGTCTCACCGGTGTCCGTGATATGGTGACGATCACGACGCCGCCATCGAATCGCCATGCGATCCAGACGTATGTGACGGAGTACGATGACTCTATCGTCAAAGATGCCATTCTTCGTGAAAAAGAGCGAGGCGGGCAGACGTTCTTCGTATACAACCGCATCGAAACAATCGGCGCGATGGAAGATCATTTGCGAAGCATTCTTCCCGAAGATGTGACCATCGGCATCGCCTACGGGCGCATGGAAGGACGGCAGCTCGAAAAGGTCATGCTCGATTTCTATCAGGGAAAGTATGACGTCCTCCTCTGCACGACGCTCATCGAGAATGGACTCGACCAGCCGAATGCGAACACCATGCTTGTCTATGACGCTGACCGTCTGGGGCTTTCACAGATCTATCAGATGCGCGGGCGTGTCGGACGTTCAGAGAAGATCGCCCGAGCGTGGTTCTTCTACCGGCGGGGGAAAGTGCTTTCCGAAGTGGCAGAAAAAAGACTGGATACGATCCGTGAATTCACCGAGCTTGGAAGCGGCTTCAAAGTCGCCATGCGGGATCTGGAGATCCGCGGTGCCGGAAATCTTCTCGGGAGAGAGCAGCATGGTAATATCGCCAGCATCGGCTTTGCGGCCTACTGTTCCATGCTCGAAGAAGCGGTGGAGCGACTGCGTGCACTCCGTGAGAACCGGCCCGTCCCGAAGAAGCTGCCAAATACCACTATCGAGTTCCGTCAGGATGCGTATCTTGACAGCGGATATATCGCCAATCAGGAACAGAAGATGGAGATCTATCGACGTCTGGCTGCGATCGAAGATGAGAAAACACTCACCGATCTCATTGATGAGGTGATCGATCGCTTCGGTACGCCAAGCCAGCCGGCGGAGAAACTCTTCCGTATCTCGGAGATCCGTGTGAAAGCACGTCATCTGGGGATCGGAAGTATTCTCGATGAAGGGGACAGCCTCCTTGTCACATGGGCGGATGAAAGCTTCATGCATGGCTGGGATCCGATGAAGCTGCCGAAGACATGGCTCCCGTATCTGAAATTCCTTCCGGGATCTCCGGCCAAGCTCCGTATCCATAAGGCACTTATCAAAGGGACAATGACAGACTGGATGGCTGACTTCATGGATGAGCTGAAAAGGGAAACAGGGAAACAATGACCATGACCGGATCTGTTTTTCCGCTGTCTTTCACACCGCTTTCTCACGGAATACATTCCATGAAACGAATTGACCTTTACAATTTCGCTTAAATCTGATATGACTATATAGTAACGCCTGCGAGAGTCGATCTCGCAGGGAGTCATATGTTGCAAAAAGGTGAAACATGCGTAAAAATTCTTTTATTCAAGGGGCAGTGATCTTGACCATTGCTGGGATCATTGTCAAATTCATCGGTGCTTTCAGCCGCATTTACCTCTCGCGCCTGCTCGGCGGGGAAGGGATCGGACTGTATCAGATGGCATATCCGATCTATCTGCTCTGTCTTTCTGTTTCTTCTGCGGGCCTGCCGGTCGCGATATCCATCATGGTCGCAGAAAGAAATGCGGTGAACGACTATTTCGGCGGACAGAAGGTCTTCCGTATTTCCATGATCGCACTCATCATGACGGGAGTCCTCTTCAGTGGACTGCTCTTCTTCGGCGCACAGTGGCTGGTCGATACCGGCATCGTGCGTGACCAGAGAGCGTACTGGTCGCTCTTGGCCCTCTCTCCGGCGGTTTTCTGCGCGACGCTGCTCGCGACGCTGCGCGGGTATTTCCAAGGGCTGCAGCTGATGACGCCGACGGCGGTTTCGCAGATCTTGGAACAGGTTGTCCGCGTGGTGACGATGATCGCTTTCGCGGTCATCCTCTTGCCGTATGGTCTGGAGTTCGGTGCTGCGGGCGCTACGCTGGGCGCAGCACCGGGTGCTTTTATGGGGATCCTTGTTCTGATCTGGTTCTATTACATGACAAGAAACTGGCGCAAAGAGCTGGCCTCTGAGCAGGATACCTCTATCAAGCCGCAGAGTGCGATGTCGATCATCAAAAGACTGCTGGTCCTTGCCATTCCGGTTTCTCTGGCGAATATCATGCTGCCGATCGTTTCGAATATCGATCTGCTGATCGTGCCGCGTCGTCTGGAAGTGGCAGGATTTGCTGTCGAAGAAGCGACGACACTCTTCGGCTATCTGACAGGCATGGCGACGGCGCTCGTCAATATGCCGACTATCGTGACGGCGTCTTTGGCGGCCAGTCTGGTGCCTGTCATTTCGGAAGCCATCGCTCAGAAGAAGGATGATGTCGTCATGACGCGTACGGACACGGCGATGCGTCTGGCCAATCTCATCACGATACCTGCTTTCATCGGGATGTGTGTCATCGCGACTCCGATCTCCGATATGCTGTACGCGACCCGCGATGCCGGTCCGTGTATCGCCGTCATGAGCTTCGGCGTATTCCTGCTCGGTGTGCAGCAGGTCACGACAGGCGTGCTGCAGGGGATGGGTAAGACCGCGATCCCGTTCCTGAACATGGTTGTTTCGGCGTGTGTGAAGGTCTTCCTCTCCTGGAATCTCACCGCCATCCCGGCGTGGGGCGTGCTCGGCGCAGCATGGGCGACGAATGCGGACTTCGGTGTGGCGGCTGTTCTGAATCTGATTTTCCTCTATAAATACAGACGCTATACGATGGATATTCTCCATACCGTGAAGCTTTTCATCGCAGCAGGTATCATGGGCGCAGTCGTGCTCGGTGTGTATCATGCGGCGTTTACCCTGATCCACAGCAATACCCTTTCGACACTCGCCTCCATTGCTGTCGGCGGCGTGGTCTACCTCGTAGCCATCGTCGTCATCCGTGCAGTAAAGCCGGAAGACGTACAGGGCGTGCCGAAGATCGGACCCAAGCTCGCAGCGATGGTTTCCCTCATGAGCTTTGGGAAGTAACCGGCAGCCGGGGATCAGCATTTCGCATCCTGCTTTTTAGAAATCAAAAGACCATTGAGTATCGCATCGCGATACTCAATGGTCTTTTTTACGGAATAAAAGCCAATGATGAGGGGTGGCAAGCGGAATGAAGTGCCTCACGTCCGCCTTTCCCCGGTCACACGTGCATCACATGTGGCGATAGAGACCGATGACCTTGCCGCGGATGATGACTTCTTTGGCAATGATCGGCTGGTACTCATCATTTTCCGGCTGCAGACGGATGTGATCTTCCTCTTTGTAGAAGCGCTTGACGGTCGCATCTTCATTGCCAATGAGTGCGACTACGATGTCGCCATCCTGCGCGTCATCCTGCTCGGAAACGATGAGGTAGTCGCCTTCATGGATGCCTGCATTGATCATGCTGTCGCCTCGAACGATGAGCATGAAGCAGTTGTTATCCTTGCCGATGAGTTCGGCCGGCAGGGGATAGACGGACTCCGTGTGTTCATCTGCGGTGATCGGTTCGCCTGCACGGACGGCTCCGACGAGCGGCATCGGGATCATCTTCTTGCGGCGCCAGGTATCGGCCACGACTTCGATCGCGCGCGAAGAGTCAGGATTTTTACGGATCGCGCCCTTAAGTTCCAGACGCTTCAGATAATTGTGCACGGTGGATGTCGAGCGCAGACCAACCGCCTCTCCGATCTCGCGGACAGTCGGGGGGAAGCCGCTGTCCCAGATCTTCTGACGGATAAATTCAAGGATCGATTTTTCGCGTGTGGTCAGTTCATTCGGATTGTTTTTTTTTCTCATGGGAAGGTCCTTTCTTTGATTTCTTGCTCTTAACTTGTCTCTATTATACCTTATTCGAGAGAAAATAGAAACATTTGTTTATCAGAATCCTTGTTTGTAAAAAAAATACTGCATTCTTTTATAACAAAACCAATGAGCGGCTTCTGCTATTTCCATTGGTAATCCATTTCCGTATCCATTATAATAATGAAAATATGACTTCACCGATTTCTTATGAAGGAGGATACGAATGAGCTATCAAGAAACATATAAAGACTGGCTGACGTGGGCGGATGAAGAGACGAAGGAAGAGCTCCTGCGCCTGACGGATGAAAAAGAGATCGAAGACCGTTTTTATAAGGATCTGGAATTTGGTACAGCCGGGTTGCGCGGTATCATGGGCGCGGGCACGAACCGCATGAATCGCTATACGGTCGCCAAAGCGACAAGAGGGCTTGCTGATTATCTGAAAAAGGAGCATCCGAAGACTTTTTCACAGGGCGTGGTCATTGCCTATGATTCCAGAAATCATTCCGCTGACTTTGCGAAGGAAGCCGCTCGTGTGCTGACATCGGCCGGGATCCCCGTCCGCATTTTCGAAGAACTCGAACCGATTCCTGTCCTTTCTTTTGCGGTCAAATATTTCCATGCCGCGGCCGGTGTGGTCGTGACAGCGAGCCACAATCCGGCAGAATACAATGGATACAAGGTCTATGGTGCCAATGGCGCGCAGCTGGTGCCGAAGGATGCAGACGTCCTGACGGCTTATGTCGAGGCGGTGACAGATCTTTCGCATATCGAAGATGAGGGGAATGATGCCCTCATGAACTGGCTGGGACATAAAACTGTTACCCGCTTTCTGACCGCGATCTTCCGGCAGTCCCTGTATCAGGGAAATCCGCCGCCGCTCTCCATCGTCTACACACCGCTTCACGGCAGCGGGGCAAAGCCCGTCCAGGGCATTCTGGCGGAAGCCGGTTTCAACGATGTGCATATCGTGAAGGAGCAGGAGCTGCCGGATGGCGACTTCCCGACCGTCTCTGCGCCAAATCCGGAGAATGAAGACGCTCTCTCGATGGGAATCGCCCTCGCCAAAGAAGTGGGCGCAGATATCGTCATCGGGACTGACCCGGACAGCGACCGCATCGGCAGCGCGGTACGAAAAGGGGAGGACTTTGTCCTGATTTCCGGAAATCAGATGGGCGCACTCCTGACATACTTCCTCTGCCTCACTCGAAAAGAGACGCTGACACCGGCATCCACCATGGTAAAAACGGTCGTGACCGGTGAGCTTGGTGCAGAGATCGGACGCCGCTATGGCCTGAAGGTCGTAGAAACGCTGACCGGCTTCAAGTATATCGGAGAAAAGATCTCCCAGTGGGAAAAGGATCCCGCGCACGACTACTTCTTCGGCTATGAAGAAAGCTACGGCTACCTTGCCGGGACACACGCACAGGATAAAGATGCGGTCGTTTCTGCCATGCTTATCTGTGAAATGGCGGCTTACTTCAAGAATGAGGGAAAGACGCTTTCCGATGTGCTCGATGAGCTCTATACCGACTTCGGCTACTACTACGACAAGACCACATCCTATACCTTGAA
>JAIJLI010000037.1 GCA_022722495.1 Dialister sp.
GCTCTTCCCATTAGCATGGTACAAGAGGGCTTGCGTAAGCGTCTTATTCTTCCGGGCGGTCAGTACCCAGACCATGTACTCCATTCCTTCGCTGGACCAGCTCCGCCCCTGCCGTTTCATGCGCTAGCTGTAGAACCCAAGTGGATTTCTGTGCGATCCTTCGCATAGAAAAGCAAAAACTTTCATGCGAGACTCTTTGCCCATATCCGCAAAAAGTTTCGTATGAAAGTTTGTATTTCCGAGCTATGTAAGGAGAATGTCGACGACACTATGTATAAAAACCCATATGAGATCTGATTCTGCGATTGAATCAGCGTTTCCTTAATCAGCGTTTCCTTATACCACGCCAAAGGCAGACAGCATGAGATGCACAGCGAAGGCGGCGATCCATGCGGCAACACACTGGAAGGCAATCATCCCCACAGCCCATCCCGTCCCATTCTCCCGCTTGACGGAAGTGATCGCCGCGATGCAGGGCGTATAGAGCAGGCAGAAGGTCAGGAAGGTGAGTGCCATGCCCGGTGTCAGGATCGAAGAGAGAGCTTCCTCCGTCCCGTAGAGGACCGTCAGGGTAGAGACGACACTCTCCTTGGCCATGAATCCGGAGATGAGCGCCGTAGAAAGCTTCCAGTCTGCAAGACCGAGCGGTGCAAAGAGAGGCGCGACAGCGCCGGCAAGGAAGGCCAGGATACTGCCTTGGGAATCCGCTACCATATTGAGACGGACATCAAAGTTCTGCAGGAACCAGATGATGATGGTGCACCGTGAATGCACGCTCGAGGAAATCTCTGGCCTTATCCCACATGAGGCGCAGGACATTTTTCATACCGGGCATACGGTAATTCGGAAGCTCCATGACAAAGGGCACCGGTTCCCCTCTGAAAAGAGTACGCTTGAAGAGGAGAGCGGTCAGGATCGCCATGCAGACACCGAAGAGATAAAGCCCGATCATGACGAGCGCCCCATTTCGAGGAAAGAATGCCGCCGTAAAGAAGGCATAGATCGGCACCTTGGCCGAGCAGCTCATGAAAGGGATGAGCATGATAGTCATGCGGCGATCACGCTCCGAGGGCAGCGTCCGCGTCGCCATGACAGCCGGTACGCTGCAGCCAAAGCCGACAAGGAGCGGCACAATGCTGCGTCCGGAGAGGCCCAGCTTTCTGAGCAGCCTATCCATGACGAAGGCGATACGGGCCATATAGCCCCCATCTTCCAAAAGAGACAGGAAGAAAAACAGGACGGCGATCACCGGCACGAAGGAAAGGACACTGCCGACACCCTGAAAAATAGCATCCACCACCAGCGAGCGGATGGCGGGATTTACTGCCTCTGCCGTGAGCCATGCATCCACCCACTCTGTCACCTGATCGATGCCGTCCGCCAAAGCGTCCTGCAGGAAAGCGCCGATGACATTAAAGGTGAGGAAGAAGACCAGTCCCATGATCAGGATGAAGATCGGGATGGCGGTGTACTTCCCCGTGAGGATGCGGTCGATCTTCTGGCTGCGCGCATGCTCTTTGCTTTCCTGGGGCTTCACCACCGTCCGTTCACAGAGACGGCGGATAAAGAGGAAGCGCATATCTGCCATCGCAGCCGCACAGTCTAGACCGCGCTCTTCTTCAAGCTGTGTGAGAATGTGCCGCAAAAGCTCTTTCTCATTCGCCTCCAGAGCGAGCGCCTGCTCCACGAGAGGATCCCCCTCGACCAGCTTGGAAGCTGCGAATCTGAGCGGGATGCCAGCCGCTTTCGCATGATCCTCGATGAGATGCATGATGCCATGCAGGGCGCGGTGAAGAGCTCCATGGTGGTCATTCTTATCGCAGAAATCAGTGATGCCCGGTTTCTCCTGATAGCGTGCGACATGGATCGCATGCTTCACAAGCTCGCCCACCCCCTGATTTTTGACAGCGGAGATCGGGACGACCGGGATCTGCAAGAGCCGCTCCATCTCATTGATCAGGATGGAGCCTCCATTGTTTTTCATTTCATCCATCATATTGATCGCAAGCACCATCGGTATATCAAGCTCCATCAGCTGCATGGTGAGATACAGATTGCGCGTGAGATTCGTCGCATCCACGATATTGATGATCCCCGTCGGCTTTTGCTTGAGGATAAATTCACGAGAGACGATCTCCTCACTCGTGTACGGAGAAAGAGAATAAATCCCCGGCAGATCCACCACCTCTGCCTCCGGATAGCCACGGATCACGCCCGTCTTCTGATCCACCGTGACCCCGGGGAAATTGCCGACATGTTGGTTGGAGCCGGTCAGCTGGTTGAAGAGCGTCGTCTTGCCGCAGTTCTGATTGCCGACGAGCGCAAAAGTCAGTCTGCCTTCGATCGGCTTTACATCCGAGTACTCTGACTCCTCATGATACTTGCCGGGCTCACCGAGACCGGGGTGAAGATACGTGGATGTTTCCACTCGCAGGTGCTTTCTATCTTTCACCGCTGCCTCATGCGCATTCGTCACTTCGATCTTTTGCGCATCGTCTTTTCGGAGCGTCAGCTCATAGCCCTGCACCATGATCTCCATGGGATCGCCCAAAGGCGCAAAGCGCACCAGTGTCACCTCTTCTCCCGGAATGAGGCCCATGTCCAGAAAATGCTGTCTAAGCGCGCCCTCTCCGCCGACGGTCGTGAGCGTGGCCGACTGACCTATTTGTAATTCGTCAAGTGTCATTGTACAGAATCTCCTTGTAGAAAGAGTTATAGAAAAGGGGGAGTAATAGGTTCAGAAGAGTAGTTTAACAGGGCTGCTCTCATCAGTCACCAGTCGCCCCTATGTTACCACGTTTTTCATCTCACGTTCGTAAAACGTTCTCAAAATTTTGCAAAAATCAAAAGAAAACACCCCCGCAATGCGGAGGCGTTCTGTCAAGCTCTATCGTATTATTCGCTATAGAGGGAAGGAGCCGGTCCTTCATCTTTTGGCATCGGCGGAAGCGGAGACTCTTCGTCTTCTTCCTTCTTCGGTTCTTCTCCCGGTGCATAGAGGGAGTGATACTTGAAGAGGTTTTCCACCTGCTTATGATCGATGGTTTCCACCTCGAGGAGTGCCTGCGCCATGGCTTCCAGGACAGGCATATTGTCCGTCAGCGTCTGCATGGTATCATTGTACGCTTCATCGAGGTACTTGTGCATTTCTTCATCGATAATGGTGGCTACAGTCTCGCCGTAGTTTCTTTCCGAACCGAGCTGCTTGCCGAGGAAGATCTGTTCCTGATGTTCTCCGAAGATCATCGGTCCCAGTCGATCGCTCATGCCCCATTCCATGATCATCTTGCGGAGGATCCCGGTCACCTGCTGCAGGTCACCGGACGCACCGCTGGAGATCTCATTGAAAATGATCTTTTCCGCACAACGGCCGCCGAGAGCGACACGCAGCTGGGCAAGGAGATGCGACTTCGTGATGAAGGAGCGCTCTTCATGCGGGAGCATCATGGTATAGCCGCCCGCCTGTCCGCGCGGAATGATGGTGACTTTATGCACCGGATCCGCATCCTTCAGCAGGGTCGCCATGATGGCATGGCCGGATTCATGGTACGCGGTGATCCTTCTTTCCTCATCGCTCACCTTATGGCTCTTTCTTTCCGGTCCGTAGCTGACTTTTTCGCTGGCCTCTTCCAGATCGGCCATGGAGATCGTCTTTCTGTTCTGACGGGCAGCCAGAAGGGCTGCTTCATTCAGCATGTTCGCAAGATCGGCCCCTGTGAAGCCCGGGACTTTCTTGGCAATGGTATTGAGATCGACATCCGGTTCCAGCGGTTTGTTCTTCGCATGGACACGCAGGATCGCAAGACGGCCTCTGAGGTCAGGACGGCCGACGACGACGCGGCGGTCGAAACGACCCGGACGCAGCAACGCCGGATCGAGGATATCCGGACGGTTCGTCGCAGCGATGGTGATGATGCCTTCGTTCGAGCCGAAGCCATCCATCTCGACCAAGAGCTGGTTCAGCGTCTGTTCTCTTTCGTCATGCCCGCCGCCGAGGCCGCTGCCTCTCTGACGACCTACCGCATCGATTTCATCGATGAAGACGATGCATGGTGCATTCTTCTTCGCCTGAGCAAAGAGGTCACGGACACGGGAAGCACCGACACCGACAAACATTTCTACAAAGTCAGAGCCGGAGATGGAGAAGAATGGCACTTTCGCTTCACCGGCCACTGCTTTGGCGAGCAGGGTCTTACCTGTCCCTGGCGGGCCGACAAGGAGCACGCCCTTCGGGATCTTCGCACCGATCGCCGTATAGCGGCCCGGATTTTTCAGAAAATCCACCACTTCGGAAAGCTCTTCCTTCGCTTCGTCTTCCCCTGCGACATCAGAGAAATTCACATGGACCTGGCCTTCGGCGGTCATCTTCGCTCTGGACTTGCCAAAGCTCATGACACGTCCGCCGCCGCCCTGTGTCTGGTTCATGATCCAGAACCACACGCCGACCAAAATGATGATCGGAAGCAGCGAAGAGAGCAGATTCATCCACCAGGACGGCTGTTCCGGCGGTTTTGCAGTGATGATGACGCCCCCCTCCGAAAGCTTCGGCAGAAGCTGCGCGTCATTGTCCGGTGCATAGGTAGCAAACTCGCTGCCGTCTTTCAGCTTACCGCTGATGGAATTGTTCGTCATCGTCACGGAGTCGACATTCTTCTTCTCGACCTGCGAAATGAAATCGCTGTAGGTGATTTCCGAGTGTTTTTCCTGAGGATGAACAAAGGTATTGAATATGGAGACCGCTATAATGATCAGAAGCACATAGAGGGCCACATTCTTTACAAATTTATTCAATATTTTCCTCCTTCTCTATATTTCCTGTGAAATATAAACGACCCATTCAATAGGTTTTTTCACCCCATAGATTGATAGTTCTGAATAATATCTAATTTTAGCATATAAGTATATGGAAAGGCAACAAAGAAAAGAAGGTTCAAGGTTCAAGGTTCAGGGTTCGGGGTTCAGGGGTGCAGTGGCGGCTTCGCCGTTTGATATAAATAGCCTTCCCCTCGAGGGGAAGGTGCCCCGAAGGGGCGGATAGGGCACTGGCGGTATGAAAGAGAGTGAGGAAATGCGTCTCTAGCAGGCGATTTACGGCAACCCCCGAGCGCTGACTCTTGTAAACGGCGATACCCGAAAGTAGTATTCAAGTCACCTGTCACGTGGGAATCCTAATCCCCAATCCCTAATCCCTAGCCACTAATCCCTAGCTACCAGTCACCAGTCACTAGTCACCAGTCACTCGAGACTCCTAATCCCTAGCTGCCAGTCACCGGTCACGCCTTCGTATAGACTTTATGATCCAGTACGCAGACGTCAGGGAGATTTCTGTATTTTTCTGCATAGTCACAGCCATAGCCGACGATGAATTCATCCGGAATTTCAAAACCGACATACTTCACATATACATCCGCTTCGCGGCGTTCCTTCTTATTGAGACAGATGGCAAGCTCCACCGAAGCCGCGCCTCTTTCCTTCAGGAGCGGCACGAGATTGGACATGGTGATGCCGGTGTCGATGATATCCTCGACCACGATGACATGCTTACCGCGGATGTCCTTGTCAAGGTCTTTCTTGATCTTGACATGCCCGCTCGATACGGTGCTGTTGCCATAGCTCGACACGCACATGGTATCGAGCGTGACCGGCAGATCGATCGAGCGCATCAGGTCGCAGAGGAAAGGCATCGCCCCTTTCAGAATGCCGACAAGTACGACATCCTTTCCTTCGTAGTCCTTTGTGATCTGAGCGCCGAGCTCTTTCACTTTCGCTGCGATCTGCTCTTTCGTCACAAGTACGGTTTTGATGTCTTTCGATAAATTTTCCATGATATTCTCCTGTCAATGAAATGTGAAGTAAAAAGTATAAATCGAGGTTAGCCCATGGGGCGTATCGCCCTTTGATTGCGTGCGAAAGAGGTTCAGCGGGTTCTATGGGTTCAAGAGGTTCAAAAAGGGGTGGTGCGGCGCATAAAAAATCAAAAGCGCCGCGGAGCTTTTGAATATGCGGTATTCACGAAAGGCGGGAGACCTGTGAACCTTTGGAACCTTCCGTCGGATGATTCCTCGCATTGCATGAAAATGCAAGAGCAAAATCAAACAACGATTTAATCAGTATTTTCCCAGGGATTAGGAGCCTCGAGTGACTGGTGGCGCGTGACTGGATACCACCTTCTGGCATCGCCACCATCTATACTCTGCGGCGCTTCTATCTTTTTATGCGCCGCACCACCATTTCGCATTTCTCATTTCTAATTTCTCATTCAAGCGAGGCTTTCAAACGCAATCAAGGGACGGCACTCCTAATCCCTAGTCACTCATTTCCGCCCAAACCAGATCGTCAGCAGCAGGTACTCTTTGGTCTCCTTCGTCACACGGCCGTATCGGCTGCCGCGGAGGAGACAGGTCCAGTAGATCTCTTTTTCATCAGCGGCAACGGGCCAATACGGTCGGAGAGCAGCGGGGATGCCGGCGTCCTGCAGGATGCGCTTGATAGACTTCGTCCCGTCCATCCCCAGCACCGCCATGCGCTCGCCCGGTCTTGGCATACGAAGCCTGACCTCCCCGACCTTTTCGGCATCCAGCAGGTATTGGTTACGAGCCGGATGCTCCGGCGGCTTCCCAAGTCGCACGGCCTCCATGTGCCAAAGCGTGTCTGCGCGATCCTTGCCACTTATTATAGCCATCTCTTGCTGTTTATCCACATCTTTTTGGGTGAACTTTTCAAAAAAATGCTTCGCGAGAAGGAAAAGACCGTTCTCCTCCTGTTTTTTGGTATTGCCTTTATAGAAATAGAGACAGCGCCGGCCGATCTCCATCACCACATGCGCCGTCGAAGTGAGCTTCCCCGTCTCGCCGTTCTCTGCGAGAAGAGCGAGACGCGAAAGGCTTTCAAAATCAGAGGATCCCTCTCCCATGTGCATAAGCATCCGCCGGAGGACACGCCGCCGCATCGCGAGGGGAAGCGCGCGAAAGGCGTCCTTCTCAAGACTCCCCTCTTTCCCGTTAGAAGTGAGCCAGGCCTCTGCTGCCTCCTCCATCCAGGCATCCTCGCCGCGAAGGATATCCGCCGTATGCAGGAGCGTCTCCACCAGATTGGGATTATAGGAAAGCATCTCGGGGAGAAGCTGGTGACGAATGCGGTTTCGCGTCGCATCCAACTCATCATTCGTGGCATCATGGCAGGGAGCATACGGAAAGGCAGTGAGGAAATCTTCGATCTCTTTCTTCGTGACCGTGAGGAAGGGACGGATCAGCTCCTCATGCTTTGGCGCCATGCCCGACAGACCGCGCACGCCGCTGCCGCGCAGCAGATGAAAAAGGATCGTCTCAGCCTGATCGTCTGCATGATGCGCGAGTGCAATCACGGTATACCCCGCTTCCTTCCGCACTTCCCTGAGCGCCTCATAGCGGAGCGTTCGCGCCACCGTCTCGACGGAGCCGCCGCCTAAGCGCCGTTTCTCCTCGACATAGACATCTCTGCGAAAGAAGGGTATCCCAAGCTGCTCACAGATGCGCTCCACATACCGTGCCTCTCCTTCGGCCTCCTCTCGCAAATGATGCTGCACGAGACAGCAGCCGACAGAGAGCCCTTCCCTCTCTGCGATGTCATGCAGAAAGAGCAGGAGCCCGAGCGAATCCGGCCCGCCGGACACCGCCGCGAGGATCCGCTCCCCTCTCTGCCATAATTTCTTTTCCCTCGCAAAGGAGAGGATCTTCGCGATAAAAGGAGATGATTGTTTTTTCATAGTTTGCTCCTGGGAAAATAGGGACTTGGAACTAGTAGCTAGGGATTAGGGATTAGGAATTAGGAATTAGGAATTAGGAATAAAGGTGGCGGCTGCGCCGCGAATATGTATAGGGCGATGCCCGAAAGCAGCATTCAAGTCACCAGTCACTTGAGGTATCTCATTCCTGCTTTCGCACATCCATCGTTTATCGGTCTGCAAGAAAGATTTCTCGCTATGCTCGAAATGACAACGCAAGAGTCTGATGTCTCCAAGTCTCCCAGTCTCCTAGTCTAATCCCCAGTCACCAGTCACTAGTCACTAGTCACTAGTCACTAGCCACCCCTTACTTTTCTGTCGGTGAGATAACATCCGCATCGAGCAATCCTTCGGAGAGATCGCGGTCGCTCACCGTGATCTCCGAGAGAGCAAAGTACTCCATAAGGCTGTCTAAGATGACGACGCCCGCCACGATGATATCGGCGCGGGACGGCAAGAGGCCTTTCATATGGCACTTGTCATCGTAGGACATTTGAGATAATTTTTCGAGAATCTCCGACACATCCTCGGGATGGATCACGTAGTCCTGCACTTTCGACGAATCATACACTTCGAGCTCCTGAAGCATCGAAGCCAGTGAGGTGACCGTCCCGCCGACACCGATCCAGCGCTTGACATTCCGCATGGACTCCATGAGATCCGTCTCACGGAAAAGCGTGAAGCAATGCTTCTTCAGCTCACCGCGGCCTCTGGCCGTGGTGGTATCGAACTGCTTCGAGCAGCGCACGCACCCGAGGCGGAAGCTGTGGCGCGCTCCGACATCGGTGCCGAATCCCACGCAGATCTCTGTCGAGCCGCCGCCGATATCGACGACGGACGTGATGACGCCGGACGTCCCGGCCGCGCCTATGTAGCTATAGTACGCTTCCTCCTTCCCCGAAAGAATGCGGACAGGCACGCCGAAGGCTGCCGTCACTTCATCAGCGAATTCCTCCCCATTCGACGCATCGCGCATGATGGACGTACCATAGGCGAAGATATCCTTCGCCCCTTCGAGTTTGGCCATGGCGGTAAATTCCCCCACAGCAGAGAGCGTCCTTTCTTTTGCCCCCTGACCGATGGTCGCCTTATCCGTCATGCCCTCCCCCAGCCTGGTGCTGCGAAGTTCTTTCCTTAGGATCTTCCACTCCCCCTTTTCATCCTTCTCTGCCATCAAAAGACGGACCGAATTCGTTCCGATATCAATGATCGCGCGCATAAGAGCCTCCTTGTACTTAGGATACGCTACATTCTATTCATCAGAAAAGCATAAAAGGAGACATAACCTGTTCGTTACATCTCCTCTCATGCTCAGTCAGAATGGCGGCCGCCGCGACCGCCCCGTTTGGATTCTACATTTCTCTTCAGATCCAGAAGCCGTTCATCGCTGTCCTTCAGGAAACGGTTCAGCTTGTCTTCAAAAGAAGCAGGGGCTTCATGGCGCTGCGAACGATAACCGCCGGCAAACGGACGGCGCTCGGTCATACGCGGTGCTTCATGCAGAGGAGCTCTTCCCTCGAAGCCTTCTTTTTTCTGAAAACGATGCTCGCTTCCTTCCTTCTTCGGGGAACGGGCCTCCTTCTTCGCTTCCGTCTTCGGCTGCGCCTGCTTGACAGAAAGCGCGATCTTGCCCTTCGCATCGATGGAGATGACCTTCACCTTCACCGTATCCTTCACCTTGAGATACTGAGCCACATCGCTCACATATTCATTGGCGACTTCTGAAATATGAACCAGACCCACCTTGTTTTCCGGCAGCTCCACAAACGCACCAAATTTCGCGATCCCTGAAACGGTACCTTCCACGATACTTCCGACTTCTAAAGCCATCTAGCAACAAAATCCTCTCTGGGAAACGGCATCCGCCTCCCCAATGCCTGCGATATAAATACGAATTAAATTATACGTGATTTTCTAAGGAATAGCAATAGGAACGGGGCCGTGGACAGCCCTTTGCTTCCGTTTGAAAACCATGCTCCGCGGTCTGATCTCTCCCGATCTCCCAAAGTCTCATCTCACATAAGGCACTTCTCCGGGCTTCACAAGACCGAGCTCCTGACGCGCCTTCTTTTCAAGCTGTCCGTCATCCTTGAGATCCTCACGCTTCTGTGAGAGCTCCGCCTTCTCCTTGGACAGCCTCTCCTTCTCCTCCAAAAGCAGCGCCTCCTGCTGGCGGATCTGATAGAAATGATACCCGCTGTGCAAGACGATGTAGAGCGAGAGAAGAACCACGATGACGAAAAGGACACGCAGGAACGGGCTGTGCGGGAAAAGCCGTACCAGAAACGGCGATTTCCTTCTCCTAGTCACGAGGCTCCCTCCCTAAGAGCTGGTTCACCAGCTTGTACACCTTCGGCTCTGCAGCGAGCTTTCTTCTATACTCCGCCTTCTTCTCCGCTTCCGCAAAGCCATAGTCCAGCCATGTCCGGGCTTCCTTCCAGCGATCCGTATCATCGTAGAGTGCCACGACCATGAGACGGCCATCGCGCTCCGCGGAAGCGACGAGACAATCACCCGCCGCTTCCGTCATGCCCGTCTTCACGCCATTCGCCCCTTCATAGTGGCTCGTCAGAAATTCATTGCGGTTTTCCACATTGCGATAGACCCCATTCCGATAAGTCATCGGATACACAGGACGCTTCACGATGTCACGGAAATCAGGATTCTTCATCGCATACGCCGCGATCTTTGCCATATCATAGGCCGTCGTATAGTGGTTCGGATCCGTAAGGCCATTCGGATTCGCGAAATGGGAATCATGCACACCGATAGAAGCTGCCTTTTCATTCATCATCTCGATGAAACGACCATACGAGCCGCCCACCGTCTCTGCGACAGACACAGCCGCATCATTCCCGGAGATCAGCATCATCCCATACAGTAGCTGGTGAAGCGAGAGCGGCATGTCCGGCCTAAGGCCGATGTTCGTGCCATCCTGCGCCATCGCGCGCGGAGAGATCACCGCATTTTGGTCCAGCTTCGCCTTGCCCTCTTCGAGCGCAATGATACAGGTCAGGATCTTCGTCGTACTTGCAGGATAGATACGCAGACTCCCTTCCTTATTCGCCAGCACCTCGCCCGTATTCCCATCGATCAGCGCAGCCGAGACTGCCTTCGAAGGAGGCGGCGGCGCGATCATTGGCGGTGTGGGCGGCGGCGGTGTCACCCAGATGAGCGCGCCCAGCCCGCAGCCGCAAACAATAAGCAACAGAAGTAAAATGGATAGTAATTTTTTCATGGAAATCGTCCTTTGAAAATGAAGATTCAAGGTTCAGGGTTAGCCTCGTGGGGGCGTGCCGTCCACTGATTGTGGATGAAATCTTTGCTTAAATGAGAAATTAGGAATGAGGAATGAGAAATGAAGGTGGCGGCTTCGCCGCGAGTATATATAGGGCGATGCCCGAACGCAGTATTCAAGTCACCAGTCACTAGTCACTCCTAGTCCCTAGCCACGCATCCCTGCTTTCAAACTTTTTGAGGATACCCTTTTCCGTATCGTCATCCCGAGCGCAGTCGAGGGATCTTTCTTGCACTCAGGTCGGGATCACATAAGCACTGTACGGAAACGACGCCTAGGTG
>JAIJLI010000572.1 GCA_022722495.1 Dialister sp.
TATCAAGATTAAGGCTGAGTTGAAGCTGGCTGACATCATTAATATCGGTGTCGAGTGGCTGAAAGATATTACATCACCATCTAAAGTTAAGGCAGATGGTGCGTTAAACGACAACGGAGACAGAAGAAAACAGATTGGTTCAAGCGGTGGCTCTGCTAAGATTGGTTCAAGCGGTGACTATGCTCAGATTGGTTCAAACGGTTACTATGCTCAGATTGGTTCAAGCGGTGACTATGCTAAGATTGGTTCAAGCGGTGGCTATGCTCAGATTGGTTCAAGCGGTGACTATGATAAGATTGACAGCACTGGAGAAGATTCTGTTATCATGTGTTCTGGCAATAGTTCAATAGCCAAAGCAAAGGTTGGCTCATGGATAACGCTTGCAGAATGGAAATGGAGCGATGAAAAGAAACGTGATGTTCCAGCATGTGTTAAGACAAAGTACGTTGACGGAAAAAACATCAAGGCTGATACTTGGTATCAACTTAAAAACGGAAAGTTTGTTGAAGTTAATGAGTAACTAACCATCCTGCAAAGGATATAAATATAAGTAATATGAAAAAGATTATTTTGGCAGCCTTAGTCGTTGCAAGTTTGTTCTCTTCTTGCTCTAGTGAGAAGACTTTTAAAAAGAAAGATGGCTCTACGATTACAGCAAAGCCTTATGGCTGGGCTAGTAAGGAAAACAAAGTAGAAGGTGTTAACTACGAGTTGAATGCTCCAGATGTTGTAGCATCTATCATCTTCGCCCCATCTGTTATCGCTCCAGTTTTGCTGACAGCTTACGATGTATGGGAGCCAGTATCATATACTGAGCCATCTAAGTAACTAACCACCCTCTCCTTGGCAACAGGGAGAGAGTAAAAATAAGTGAATATGATTAGATTTGAATATCGAACCTATTGTAACGAGTATAAGATAATAAAGGTAAGCAGAAAAGCTTATATTATTGAGTACATAGATTACCATCATCCTTGTTGGCTGATTAAGGAACATAAGTTCAAGTCTAAGTTAAAAGCAGAGAAACATATTAAAAAACATTTTCTTGTGGAGGATAAGCTATGAGCAAAGAATCTGTAATACAAAGCATGAAGGAAGATTTAGATTATCGTAATGCTTTCGGGAAATATGTAGCATCTAGCGAAGACTATCTTTTGACTATGCATGTACTGAGTGCACCTAGTGTGGCAGAAGAATATGCTAGAGGGAAATTAATGGATTTGGGGATATTATGACAAGAGAAGAATTATCAAACAAATTCGGCATTGCTATCTGTGAGTATTGTCGTAAGCACGTCATTTCCGAATATAATCTTCGTAAAGGATGGGTTTGCGAGAAGAGTTATCATAAGGAAGCACAAGATGGCTACGCAGCAGAAAATAACATAGAGTTGGAGGATTGAGTATGAAAAGAATACAAGCAAAGGAGTTACTGCCTATTATTCAGGCATACGCAGAAGGAAAAGAAATTGAAATTTTTGATAAGGCTACAAAAATGTGGAAAACAGCTATGCTGCCACATTTTGACTGTGATTCAAACATTTATCGAATCAAGCCAGAGGTAAAGTACAGACCTTTCAAGGATGCAGAAGAGTGCTGGTCTGAAATGCAGAAACATCAGCCGTTTGGGTGGGTGAAGT
>JAIJLI010000573.1 GCA_022722495.1 Dialister sp.
GAAGTTGAAGTCATCCTTCCGCGCATAATCAATCTCGCCATCGGCGCGGTCTTGCCACCAGAAGCCCTCGAGCGGAGGCACGACGAAGTCGAAATAGCCCTCGATTTCCCGCGGGCCCTTCTTCGACATCTTGATGGCATAGGCGACGCCGTAGAGCAGCGGCAACGCGTTCTGGTACTCGCCGCCTTCGGCATTGGGATCGCCCCTGCCCCGCACGGCGACGTAGCTCATAGGCGGAACGGTTACGACGCCCGGCTTGCCCGACGGCCTGTAGAGCTCCCTGAACTCCTTCTTGAAATCGTATGCCATCGCAACAGCCCCCGAGCTTGAGTTTCCGCCGATATCCGAACAAATACAGCAACGGGTGCTGCTTCGGAGAAAACCGCGCCCATTGGCAGACACTATAACATATAAACGAACGTGTGTTCTACTCCCACTCTTTCATGCTCGTTTGTCGCGGCGCCATTCCAATTGGGTCAAGTTTGGTTGTCGGTTTTGTCCACCTTGCCGCCGAATCCCTCCGCGTGTCCTCGCGTAGGCGTTTGGGACAAACCCTGGGACAAATTCGCAAACTATTTCGAAACCGCAAGCTCGCAGTTTCATTTTTTGTCCCGGGGACAAAAACGGCAAGGCTTTGAGGCGCATAATCGCCCGAAACGGATGCCAAAAGGGCCGATTTTCCTCTTTGGCGCCTGTTTGGCGAAGTGAATCGTAGCCAGCGGCTTTGCCGCCTTGCATTTCCGCAGGTCAGATGAGATGCACAAGAGCGATGACCGAAAGAATCGTCGCAGGTGGCTTATCCACCCAAGAGTTCAACGATTCCACTTTCAAATGCATGCGGAAATGCGAATGACCTCAATGCGCTCCCGAACTCGGCGCCAACGTAAACGCCGACTCCGTCGAGCGAAGACTGGCCGATATGAGTCACAACACCGTCCCCAAGGCTGATATGCCTAAGATGGCTTCCAACTGGGGGCGGGGTTTGCCAATAGGAACCACATGAAGGAATGCAGTCCCCTTGGAGTCCTGCTCGGTGATTCCGCCAGCGTTCTTCTCAAGGCAATCCAGAAGAGCAATCGGATCGCCCATCACGTCAGGTGGCGGAGTTGGCATGGAGGGCAGGTTCTTGTTGGTTTCCACCTATTGTACGCCCGTCGTCGTGCACGACCAATCGGACAACATCCCGGATTCGATAGCTACGTACGAGGCCTTGACGCTGTAATTTCACTTGCTGTTCGCGGACAGCAAGTCCACAAGGGATAGACGCACAAGCGTCGCAAGGGAGTGTAGCTCCCTTGACGGAACGAAGTGACGAAACAATCTCGGTCGTGCAGGTTTCTTCTGCTGACCGGGAATGAAGCTCCGCAGGACGCACATACTCCCGATAGGAGAGTATAGAAGTGCGCCCTTTAGTTCCTAAAGGGATTTCATCAGTTCGACAAACTTGAATTTTCAAATTAGTCTTTGCAAATAACCTTTGAACCTTCACCATCAATTACAATTCCCTGACGGTTGTTAATTGGGCATAGATTCAAATCCGAAAACTCAGTCATTATTTTCTCGGTAACTTTCTTAAATGGTGCTGTAAGATAATGCGGAAGAACATAGAAATCAATCAAATCAAGCCCTGCATCATCT
>JAIJLI010000574.1 GCA_022722495.1 Dialister sp.
AAGCCGGATACATCGAGAGGTGTACGTCCGGTTTGGGGGCGAGCTTTCGAAATCCCGTCATAGCAATATGAAAATGGGCGTTGGGAGCTTAGCCTACGTTATCAATACCGTTGGTAATATCTTCAGCGGACAGGTCGTTGGCGAGACCGCCAAGACTTTATCCGAGCGTTTCGGCAAGGTGCTCCAAAAGCGCCAGTCTATTTCCATCAACCGTCAGGATGTCTCTACATCTATCAATACCCAGATGGACAGTCTCATCCCGCCAAGCAAGATTAGCGGACTCACCCAAGGAATGTTTGTCGGCTCTGTTTCCGACAACTTCAACGAGCGTATCGAGCAGAAGATCTTCCATGCCGAGATTGTCGTTGACACCGACAAAGTAAAGCGGGAGGAAAGCCATTATCAGCCTATCCCTATCATTAACGATTTCAAGGATACCAATGGCAACGACTGCATGAAGCAAGCTATTCAGGACAACTACAATCAGATAAAGGAGGACGTCAAACAGATTGTCAAGGACGAGTTAGAGCGTATCGCCAACGATGAGAACTTGAAGCACTTGATACAGAAATAGAAACGACAAAGGCAGTGGATATTTGCCACTGCCTTTGTCGTTCCTATTCATTCAATAAGGCTTTACCTTTTGAGGTAAGCATATATTTTTGCCCAGGGTGTTTAGGATTCTCTGGGTGTAACTGTCCAACATATCCTTGCTCAATTGCTGGATATAGATATTTATCAAGAAAATGGGTCTTATCTTTCAAGGACATTATCTCCATTATCTCTTTTGCAGACAAAGTCGCAGTACCTATTACAGATATAACCTTTTTGAGCTGTGGGGTAGCTGTGGGGGCTTTTGGCGTGAGTGAAAAAGTAGCACAAAACTCCCTTAAGGCAGGGGATCACGGAAGCACTTATGGGGGTAATCCACTTGCCTGTGCGGCTGTAAATGCCGTCTTTGAAATTTACGCTAAGGAAAAGATACTTAGTAGAGTTGCTAAACTTACGCCCTATTTGGAAAAAGCCCTATATGAGCTAACAAGCGAATTTGACTTTTGCGAAGAAAGAAGAGGACTTGGCTTTATGCAAGGACTTAGTTTAAATCACAAAATAAAAGTAGCCGATGTGCTTAAAAAATGCCGTGAAAACCATCTTTTGCTTTTAAGCTGCTCTAAAAATGATCTAAGATTTCTTCCGCCTTTGATTATAGAAAAAGAGCATATTGATGTAATGGCTGAAAAATTAAGAACGGTTTTGAGAGGGTTTTGAAAGGAAGTGTATTGAAAAAAGAAAGTGAATTTGAGATTGTGAGAGCCTTTTCACACATATTAGGCTTACCAAATAAAACAGATGGTTCATTATTTATTTATAAAGGTGAAAAAGGCAAGTCAAAAAAACCTGATGGCTATTATTTTTATGATGGCATTACTTTTATACTAGATGCTAAAGCTCCAAACGAAAAATTTACAGGTCAATTAAAAGACTATATGGAGCTTGAAAGCAATGAAAATTTTATAGGTTTTGAATACAATAAAATTGAATTTCGCTGCTATGTCAATGGAAAGCTTATAAAAGATGAACTGACTTTAAAAGATAAGGAATATTACAAAGAAAAATACTTCCCAAAAA
>JAIJLI010000575.1 GCA_022722495.1 Dialister sp.
AAGGCGGCGAAGCCGCCACGAGAGCCCTGAACCTTGAACCCTGAACCAAATGAAAGCAAAGTAAAAAGGGGCTGTGAAGAAATGCGGATTCATTTCTCCACAGCTCCTTTTCTTGTTTCACTCATCGCCTGTGCTATAATACAGAAAGGTATCTTGCAGCGGCTTGGTGTCCCTCTATTTCATACGGAGGGAGGCTGAGTATCATGAGCAGATTTGAGATCTTGTATCTTCTGATTGCTTTCGCTACCCTTCTGGTCAGCATCTTCAAGTAATCCTGTTTACCTGACATGAAAAAAGCCGCCACCATCGAGTGACTTGCTTCTGTCAGTGACCGGCCTTTCTCATCCTTATACATGGAGAGGCACCGGCGTCACGACACGCTGCATGGTACCTGCCATTTCTTACAGTATAGCACATCTTGGAAGCCGGATTCAAATGAGAAAACAACGACTGGTGACTAGTGACTGGTGACTTGAATGCTACTTCCGGACATCACACATATATATTCGCGGCGAAGCCGCCACCTTCATTCCTAATTTCTCATTCCTCATTCAAGCAGAACTTTCATCCCCGATCAAAGGGGCAGCACGCCCCACGGGCTGACCCTCCAAGAAAGGAGCCTCGCCATGGATCATTCACAGTACCTCACCAGTATGGGCATCACCCTCTGCCGGCGGGCGCTTTTTTCCTATACCAGCCAGCCGCAGGGAAGCTACGGACTTCACGTGATCTTCCGAAAATTCGTGAAGGAGAAGAAGATCCTGATGCACGACCGTGATCGAGACAACTGGTGCGCCTTCCTCTCAGACTACATCGTTTTTCGCCTCTACATCGCCAAGTATATCCTGAAGGACTATGCGAAAGACTACACCCCGCTCCTTCATATTTTCGAAGGCATCCATCAGATCGAGGATGCCTTCCCTGCCTTCTTCCGGGAAGAGGCAGACCCGGGGCGTGCGGTCGGCGACCAGTCCTTCCTCCCGCCGGATCTGGATACGCGATACCGGGCAGAGGAAATGGATCATTTCTACAATATCTTCAATGCCGTTTCGACCCAAATGGAAGAAAAGCCGCTGGAACGGAATCAGCGGCTGAAAAGCATCATCACGAGCTGTCTCACCATCCTTTCTGAAAAGAATCATGTACCGCTCTACACGCCGATCTTTTATTTCTTCAGTCAGGAAACGCTCCGCTATGCCCAGTTCCTTGCGGATTTTTGCAAAGGCCTCATTCCCGATGAGTTCTACGAGGTCATGCACGCCATGCCCTATCAGGCTGTCAAGAAAGAGGAAGATCCCTTCTATACCAGCTACCATCTCCCTGCCTGCATCGCCATCTTCGTCTCACTGCTCCTCTTCTTCGTCCTCTACGAGGGAGGATGGAGCGTGAGCCTCCGCTAGGACATGCACCGCCTTACCGTTTAGGCATGACCGCATCCTTCCCTGCGTTCTCCATTTTTATATCAAAAAAGGCGATGTGAAATAACGAGCATCTCATTTTCGCGTTCCATCTGCCGCGGGGAACTTGCAGCTCTCATAGGAGTGACCGGGAAACCTTATCCCAGCTGTCTTTCATGCCATAGTCACCCTATCCGCCCCTTTCGGGCACCTTCCCCTAGAGGGGAAGGC
>JAIJLI010000576.1 GCA_022722495.1 Dialister sp.
CCGCCCTCTCGCCAGCTGCCAGACCGCTCCGTATTTCCACCATCTCATCATTGGAAACGCCGAGCGTGACAGGCACCTCTTCTGCGCGGCCATCCTCATCCACCACATAGACCAGTTTCTTCCCATTGTGATCAATGACAGCCGTCTTCGGAAGGAGGAGCACATCCTTCTTCTGCATCGCCGTCACCTCCGTCCGGCCAAACATCCCGCCGCGGATCTGCGCTGCGGGATCTGCGAGTACGAGACGCACCTTGTACGCATGCGTATCCACATCCATCGCAGGACTGATATAGCGGATCGTCCCCTTCACCGACTCCCCGAGCGAATCGATCGACACATCCAAGCTCATCCCCTCTTGCAGGATCCCGACATCCTGCTCCGCGACCTGACAGTCCAGATACAGCTCACTCGTATCGACGACCGTGAGCAGCTTCTCTCCTGCCGTCGCCCACTCGCCCGCTTCTGCCCTCCGATAGCTTACGATACCGGAAAGAGGAGAAAGAAGCGTCATGTCCGCCTGCTGATTCGTGAGCGCCTCCACCGCATAACGCGCCTTCTCCGCAGCCGCCTCCTTGCCGGCGATCACCGCCGGACGGCCTCCGACAGACTGGCTTGTCAGACCTTCGAGCGCCGCCTTCGCCTCCATCATCGCGCGATACCTGTCATCGCGATCCTGACGGGACACCGCCCCCTCATCAAAAAGATGCTGGTAACGTTCATACGTCGTCAGCGCATTCTCATAGTCACTCTGCGCCTTCATCGTCCCCGCGTCATACTCTGCACGGCTCGTCACCGCCTCTGCCGCTGCCTGCGCGCTGCCGGCGCGGTTCTCTCCGATAGAGATCGAGACATCCTTCGTATCCTGACGAAGGAGCACATCCCCAAGAGACACCGCATCCCCCAGGTCCACCGCCACCTCCGCGATACGGCCAGCATACTTCGGAGAAATATCCACCGAAGCCTTCGGCACCGTCTCCCCCGAGAGCACGATCCGCTTCATCATATCCTGCCGCACAAGCGTCACGACCTTCACCGTCGGACGCACCTCGGCCTTCTTCACCCCCTGCCCCCCGCGATGGGTATAGACATAAATGCCCCCCATCAAGAGAAAAAGCAGGACAGCGAAGGAAATATATTTCATGCGCTTCGAATGAAGCCAGTCAGATAACATAGTGCCTCCTTGAAAAAAGGAATATAGATGCAGCCGGTTCTAACGGTTCTGAAGGGGAGTGACGCCCGAAGACGTTACAAGCCCCCAGCCCGTCCATATCATTTGTTTTATTATACTGGATTCGTAAATACTTTTACAGAGAACGGCAGAACATTTTATCCTTATCCGCCCCTTCGGGGCACCTCCTTCCATAGGAAGGAGGGAGTGTCCACGCCAGCCCCTTCCCTTGGAAGGGGCTGCCGAGCGCAGCGAGGCGGGGTTGGCTTCCTTTTTTGGCGGCCAAGCCGCCTCCTCTTTGCCTTCCCCATTGGGGAAGGGGGACCGCGCCAGCGGTGGATAGGGTGCTCTCGTAAACGACGCACTTGAGAAAATCTTTCCCGCTCTTTTTCATACCGCTAGAACCCTATCCGGCTCGCTCCGCTCGCCACCTTCCCCACGCGGGGAAGGCTTTGT
>JAIJLI010000577.1 GCA_022722495.1 Dialister sp.
GCCATTCCTGAATCTGGCTGATGCAGAAACCTCGGTCATTCATTCCTTTGCGAAAGGAGGAGAGAAAGATGCTTGAGCTGTCTCATGTGACCTTCCGCTATGCGGAAGGTCTGCCGGACGTATTGAAAGACATTTCCCTCTCCTTTGACAAGGGAGAATTCGTCGCCATCACAGGGCGAAACGGTAGCGGAAAGACCACCGTGACCCGCCTCCTGACGGGGCTGGAGAAACCCACCTCAGGGCAGATCCTCTATCATGGGAAAGATGTGACTCGTGAAGAACCATCCGAGCGCAGCCGCTTCATCGGCTATGTTTTCCAGCAGCCGGATCGCCAGATGTTCATGCCGACGGTCCGAGAGGAGATCGCCTTCGGCCCCTATCAGCAGGGGAAACGCGGTGCGGAGCTCGAGGAAGCCGTGGCGCGCGCCATGCAGGATACCGACACCGAAGCCCTTGCGGAGGAGTATCCGCGCATCCTGTCTCGCGGCGACCAGCAGCGAGTCGCCATTGCCTCGGCACTTGCGATGGATACAGAATATCTCGTGCTCGATGAACCGACGAGCGGACAGGACGGACGAGAAAAGCAGCGCCTGATGAAGCTCATGGAAAGTCTGCAGGAGAAGGGCATCACCATCATCCTTGTCACCCATGACATGGATATCGTCGCGAAGGACTGCACCCGCGTCATCGTCATCGCAGAGCATGAGATCGCCTTTGATGGTCATCCCTCTGAACTTTTCTCTGCGGAGAACCGTCCGGAAGACTGGGGACTGGCTTATCCGCCGGCCGTCCGTCTGGGGCGCAAGCTCCCCGGCAGTCCCTACTGCAAGGATATGAATGCGTTTTGCCGTGCCTTTTATGAACTGAAAGGAGGGAAAATCGAATGAGAAACCTGGTACCCTTGACGAAAATCCTTCTCACCTTCGGGACGGCTGTATGGGCGATCGTCCTCTCCG
This sequence comes from Dialister sp., assembly GCA_022722495.1. Lineage (GTDB taxonomy): Bacteria > Bacillota > Negativicutes > Veillonellales > Dialisteraceae > Dialister. The sequence goes on from JAIJLI010000577.1 coordinate 957, forward strand.
AGCCGACGAGTCTTGCCGCCCTCTGCCTCCTTGAGCTTCTGATCCTCCTTGTGTCCGGCGAACTCATCAAGAATCTGAAAGCCCTCCTTGCTCTTGTCATCTTTGCGGTCATGCTGGGCGTTATCGAGTATATCGGCGGCGGGAGTGTGAAGGAATGTAATGTCGCGGCCCTGCGTATGCTGGGGATGACGATCATTTTCATCTACCTTCTTGGGACAGTGAAGCTGCAGGACCTCACCGCTTCCATGGTGCGCCAGCTGAAGGTGCCGTATGAATACGCTTTCATGTTCACGGCGGGGCTTCGCTTCATCCCGGACTTTATCGAAGAAAACAAAGCGGTCTCCGAAGCACAGGCCTGCCGCGGTCTGGCAGTGAAAGGGAATTTTTTCAAGCAGGTGAAACGCTACATGTCCATCGTTCGCCCGCTCATGCTCCGTTCGCTCGGACGCAGCGAGACCATGGCACTCTCACTCGAGCTCCGCGGCTTCGGCGGCTCGAAGCGTACCTTCATGGAAAGCGTCGCACCGAAAGGAAAAGACTTCGCTGTCATGGCACTGACGGTTCTCCTTACCGCTTTCGTCATCTATGGACGTGTGAAGCTGGGATTGTAAGCACAGGGATTTTCAGGCGATCGGTATTCCCTTCGGGGTAATGCATTGCCTTGCAAA
>JAIJLI010000578.1 GCA_022722495.1 Dialister sp.
ATCCGTACGACGATTTCCTCGAAAAATGCAAACCTGACAGAGTACCAGTACAGCAAGCTGAAAAAGGCAATTCGTGATGATGCAGGGATAGCTGCAGTGAAGGCTGAGAAAGATCAGCTGCTTTCCATGATGAAGTCGGATATTTCCACGTTGGACTCTAAAGGAGGAGGCGGCGGTCGGTGGGCCTCATTCTGGCCAGCCTTTCTCATCCTTCTTCGTGAAGGTATGGAAGCGATTCTTATCATTGTCGCCATCATGGCATATCTTGCGAAGTCTGGGAATAAGAAATATCTGAATACTGTATACAACTACTCAATCGCAGCCGTGATCGCCAGCTTCGCTTCTGCCTACGTTTTCAGTGTGGTGCTGGATACATTCACCGTAGGAGCTTCCCGCGAACTGATCGAGGGACTGACGGCTCTCTTTGCAGTCTTTGTCCTGCTCTACATGAGCTTTTGGATGGGAAGCAGAGCCAAGGCATCGGCGTGGAAACAATATTTAGAAACAATGATTCACACGACGATTACGACCGGACGCGCCAGGTCTCTCGGCCTTGCGGCTTTCCTGGCGGTATATCGTGAGGGCGCGGAAGTGATCCTATTCTATCAGGCACTCTTTAACGGGGCGTCTGGTGATACCGATATGATCTGGTTTGGATTCCTTGCCGGAGCACTTGTTTTGGCAGTGATTTTTGTATTCATTCAGCTGGGGCTTTTCAAGATCCCGCTTCGAGCTTTTTTTATTGTGACCAGCGTCCTCATGTACTTGATGGCGGTTTCCTTTGTTGGCGGGGGAATCAGCGAATTGCAGGAAGCTCAGGTGATTTCGCAGACAGTCATCGAAGCCTCCTGGTATCCGAATATCGACTGGCTGGGTCTCTACCCGACCGTAGAAACGACAGCGGCTCAGCTTGCGCTTCTTCTGCTCGGCGGTGGGATCGTGTTTTTCCAGATTTTCCAAGCGGGGAAGAAAACGATATAGGGCCTATGATTCATCCAGCCACATCTCGCATTTTATATATTGGAATGATTTATAATACGTAGTCCTATGGATACATCTTTATTTTTTCTTTTTTAATATATTAGACAGCCTTGATCTCCAGGGCGTCTCTTATATATAACACTATTTTCATTTTTTTATAAGGAGAGATTCACATGAGCAATTTCAAAAAAGCTATGGCAGCAGCAATGGCTGCTTCTGCACTCGTATTCGGCGGTATGACCGCATCGGCTGGCTTCCAGGAATACCCGATCGGGGATGAGCAGGAAGATACTGTAAACCATTTCAAAGTGGCTCTGGTATATTTCCAGCCAGTACAGATGGAACCGGCAGGCATGGCTCTTGCAGCAGATAAGGCTGACATCCATATCGAAACCGATATCCATGCCACAGAAGGAAATGAGTGTGGCTTCGGTGTCGGTGAATGGATCCCATACATGACTGTTCATTACAAGCTGACCAAACAGGGCACCGGTGAAGTCATCGAAGGGACCTTCATGCCGATGAGCGCAGATGACGGCCCACATTATGGTGCGAATGTAAAACTCGCTGGTGCTGGTACGTATGACTGCGAATTTTCCTTCGACAGCCCATCCCGCCAGGGGTATGCACTCCATGTAGAC
>JAIJLI010000038.1 GCA_022722495.1 Dialister sp.
GGAAACACTGATTAAATCGTTGTCAGATTTTACTCTTGAATTTTTATGCATAGCGAGGAATAACCTGACGCGAATAGCGAGCTATTTAAGGAAGGCTATGACGAAGCTATGTATAAAAATTCTTGTAGAATTTGGCTCTGCGATTTAATCAGCGTTTCCTTAGCCCCTGAGGCGTGCCGTCCTTGATGACAGTTGAAAGTCTCGCTTGCATGAGAAATGGCAGTGCCATAAGCTGGCATTCCAGTCATTAGGGCTCTTTCGGTCATTCATCTTTCCTACCAAAGTCGCCCTATCCGCCCCTTCGGGGCACCTTCCCCTCAAGGGGAAGGCTGACGATACGAGGGAAGCCTGCTATTAAGAGACCTTCGGGCATCGCCATTATTTATACTGCGGCAAAGCCGCCACCACAACCCTGAACCCTGAACCTTGAACCCCGAACCCTTATTTTTTGAAAGAAGGCATCCCCATGTCCCTGACCATTTTCCCCACATTCTTCCCTGATTTCCGCTGCAAGGCGGGCGCTTGCCGGCACACCTGCTGCCAGACGTGGGAGATCGACATCGACGAAGACACGAAGGACTATTACCAAACGCTCAAGAGCCCGCTGTGTCAGGAGCTCCGGCAATGGATGGGAACATCGGAGGATGGCTCTACCTGTTTTAGGCTGAATGAGAAGGGCTACTGCCATTTCCTGAATAAAGCCGGGCTCTGCCGTCTGGTACTGGAGCTCGACGAGGATGCGCTCTGCGACATCTGCCGCGAGCACCCGCGTTTTTACAAATACCCATGCGGCGCCGAGCTATCCGGCACGGGGCTCTGCTGCGAGCGCACGGTGGAAGAGATCGCCGGGCATCTGCCCCTCACATTCGAGCTTCTGGATCCGGAAGCAGCCGAACAGAAACCCATGACCGTGACATTTTCCAAGCTCATGGATGAACTGCTTCTTCCTCTCTCCGAGGAAGAATGCCATTTCACCCTCGACCTTTCCCCCCAAGCCGTGTCCGCCATGCTGGATGCGATGGCAGACACGGAGCCCATCGATGCCGCATGGACGAAGGACCTCTCCTGGATGCAGGCATGCGCCGAAGACTTGGTGGACAAGGCCAAGGCGCACCCGCCCAAAGTCCCTGCAGGATTCTGGGATGCCATCTACCAGTACATCATCTATCGCCAGCTGGACCTTGCGAGCCCCGAGGACGGGGATCAGCCTGCCGTTCCCGTCTCCGTACTCGCCCGGTTTGCCGCAGAAAGTACGCTCTTCATCTACCTCGAAGCCGTGCGCACAAGCGATCCCTTCCGCGCCGTCTCCCGCTGGTCAGAGCAGATCGAGTACGATACGGATAATTGGAGAGATCAGATCGAGGCGCTAACTTCTCATTTCCTAATCTCTAATCACTAGTCACTAATCCCTAGTCCCCTCTCATTGACAGAAAGGCCTCCCTCATGACTCCATTCGATCCCGCGCCCGGGCTCATCGCTCCGGACTTCGAACAGCTTTCCCTTCATCTGCCCGCCCGCTGCCTCTTCGCCTTCCTGAGCGAAGCGCGCATCGAGCGCTTTGCCAGGGAAAAAGGCGGAACGCCCCTCGGACGCTTCGCCTCGATCACGAAAAGCTTCCCCATCTATGAGCTCCAGACACCAGACGGCCCCATCGCACTCATGCAGGCCCCCGTCGGTGCGCCTGCGGCCGTTCTGATGGAGGAGCGTCTCTATGCCTACGGCGCAGAAAAGATCCTCGCCATCGGCTGCTGCGGCGCACTCACAGACCTTCCGGAGAATGCCTTTCTCCCTGTCATGAAAGCCTTCCGCGAGGAAGGGACATCCTTCCACTATCAGGAGGCTGGCGACTGGATGTTCTTCGATGAAGCCCCGCGCCTTCGCATCGAGGCATGGATGAAGGAGAAGGGCATCCCCTTCACGCCTGCTGTCACATGGACAAGCGACGGCTTCTTCCGCGAGACGAAGGAAAAAATAAAAGCCCGCCGCAGGGCAGGCTGTAATGTCGTCGATATGGAAGCCGCAGCACTCGCTGCGTGCGCCCGCTTCCGCGGGAAGGAATTCGCACAGATCCTCTTCACCGCAGATACGCTTTCCTCTCTCTCCCATGATCCGCGCGGCTGGGGCTATCGCAGTAGAAACGCTGCGCTGGAGATCGGGCTTGCGGCAGCTCGTGTGATGTGACAGAGAGAGTACGGTCCGCCTTGGGGCATGAGGCTCTATCGATGCAACGGGGGCGGCGTGCAACAAAAAAATGGCGGCGATGCCGCCATTTTTCATTTCTGATCAGCTCACCATCCCGCCGGAAGCATCCCGGCCATGCTGGCCAGTGCGTAAAAACCGGCCGCGGAGAAAATGACGATGAGGAGGATCTGGATCGGACGATCTGCGATCCAGCCGCAGGTCCAGACGGGATCCATATCTCCCGACCTTCTGGCTCCCCGCAGCATGAAGACGGGAAGAATGGACATGATGATGCCGCCGAACGTTCCTGCAAAGAAGATGGCATTCACGAAGCTCACTGCACCGAAGAAGGCGAGCAGAAATGGCGGGAGGACAATGAAGGCGAGCATCGCAATCCGGGTCGGGACGTGGAATTCATCCTTCAGCTTGAACTGGTCGACCATATTCGTCAGGAAGCTTTCTGAAATGACCCAGAAGGATGTCAGCATCGCACAGAAGGCGAATACATTCACCAGCAGGTAGAAGATCGGATGTGAGAGCGCCCGCCCCCAGGAGAGGGACGCGACCTCCGTGATTTCCGAAAGCGGCAGCATCAGAAAGACGGAGAGCGGGACGATCGCAAGGATCACGAAGGAGATCGCAAAGCCTGCGAGGATCGAGGGTACCAGCTTCCCCGGCTGGTGCGAAAAGCCGCGTGCGACTTCCGGCACCATGTACTGCACCGCATAGCAGAAGACCGTGATATTGAAGATCGGCATCGCATACGTCCAGTCCGTGTAGAGGATATCCCCCACCGGCACACGCGAAGAGAGGAAGGAGGCGCCGGCCAGCACGAGGAGCATCGCGATCATGCCGCTGCTGATGAATTTCTCCGCAACGCCCGTCGCCTTGAGGCCGAACCAGATGACGCCGACGGCGGGCAGGATGAAGAGCAGGCTCCCCGCCTCGAAGGAGATCCCCAAAAGGTCTGAAAGGATCTTCCCGCAGCCATTCGTATAGGCGATGAGGCTGCAGAAGCTCGTCGCCCCCACCGCGAAGAAGAGGAGCCATGATCCGGCTTTGCCGATATATTTCTCGGCAAGGCCCGAGAGCTGCAGAGGCAGGCGCGTCCTAAGCGATGCCTCGGCGACATAGAGCATGGAAACCGCAGAGATCAAAGCCGCCACGGCGAGCCAGATGACGAGCACCGGCCAGCCCGCCCTCCGCGAAGCATACGCAAGTCCTAAGACACCGGATCCGATGGTGGATCCGACGATCATCATCGCCGCTTCACAGAAGGTGAGGCGGCTCGTTTTGAGTCCGCTGGCTGCTGCCTGGCTCTTCACCGGTGCAGCGCTTTCAAGGTAAGACATAGATGCGGGAAATCCTTTCCGGAAAGTGTCACTGATTTTCATAAAAATAGTCTAAGTGAGGAGTATAAAAGAGGGTGGGGTATTGGGGCGCTTTATAAATAGGCTGCGCCCCTTCCATCACTCCTCACTCCTCACTCCTAACTCCTAACTTCTCACTAAAGAAAAGCCGCACTCCAAAAGGAATGCGGCTCTTTGCATATAGCCATAAAAAAGGCATCCCAAAAGGATGCAGCTCTTGTGCATTCGTCTCGGTCAGTGACAATCCAAGCGATCATTGTTGTGCGGCGTCAGGGCTTTTTCGGATACAGCTCACAGGGATACTGCTCCGCCCTTTCTCTACGACCAAAAGAATACTCTATAAGAACGAGCTTGTCAAGGAAATTTATGAGGGGAATATGGTGACTAGGGACGGGGGACTGGGGACTAGTAGCTAGGGATTAGAAATAAATGTCTGACCGTCTGATATCCCCTAGTCTCTAATTCTAAGGAAGCACTGATTCAATCGTTGTTCGATTGAATCAGCGTTTCCTTGATCCCTAGTCACTAGCTGCCAGTCACCAGTCCCTGATCTCTGCTCTCATTCACCCGCTGATCCGGCAGCGCTTGAATACCTTCGCAAAGATCCATGCGGTCGCAGCGGTGAAGGCCATGCCGGGCGCTGCGGCGATGAGCATGAGTGTCAGGCCTTTTCCAAGGAGGAAGTACATCACCACGCGCGCGAGCGCTGTGCCGATGGGGCCGGAGATGATGTAGAAGAGTTTGCCAGACCCGATCAGAAGCCAAATCGCACCGACGCCCAAGCGGAAGGACATCTGGATCGCCACATTAAGGAGCGTCGCCGTTCCGAGCGAGAGGCCGATGAGCGAAGCAAGGATCCCCGCCGTGATATATTTCTTGAAGCCGAAGACACCGCAGATCGCGACGGCGATCGGCGCAGAGAGCTGAAACTCCGTCCCCGGCACGATGCCCGGGATGCGGAAGGTGCCGGATACGGCGATCAGGACTGCGAGGAGCGCTGTCTCGCAGCAGTCAATGATGAGTTTTCTTTCACTGGTGGCGCAGATGGCCTTTTCATTTTGCATGTTTTTCTCCTTTGTGAAAATGGGTGGACGGGGATAGCGGGTTCAAGGTTTAAGTTTGAAAACAGGGATGAGTGACTAATGACTGGTGACCAGGGCTCTTTCAGTCATTCTTCTTTCATACCATAGTCACCCTATCCGCCCCTTCGGGGCACCTTCCCCTAGCGGGGAAGGCTGACGATACGAGAACAGCATCATCTAAAATGCGGCGTAGCCGCTACTGATTTGCCTTCCCCATTGGGGAAGGGGGACCGCATCAGCGGTGGATAGGGTGCTTTCGTAAATCGTCGACTTGAGACGCTCCTTCCCATCTGTCTTTCATGCCGCCTGTGCCCTATCCGCCCCTTCAGGGCACCTTCCCCTAGAGGGGAAGGCTAACGATACGAGAACAGCATCGGCTCATAAAGCCTTCAGGCATCGCCCTATATATACTTGCGGCGAAGCCGTCACCTTCATTTCTCATCTCTAATTTCTCATTTCTAATTGGCGTAGCCCCACCCTGAACCCTTTCTACCTCCAATGCCTCTTCATCACTTCCGCTGCGCGGTCGAGCTCATCCTTCGTGTGCGCGGCAGTGACGGTCAGGCGGATGCGGCTCGTACCGGCAGGTACCGTCGGCGGACGGATGGCAGAGAGAAGGATGCCGTCTTCGCGGCAGGCCTTGGCATAAGCGAGCGTCTGCTTCTCATCACCGATGATGATCGGAAGGATGGAGGTATCCCCCGGAAGGACGGGAATGCCGGCCTCTGAGAGCTTCGCCTTCATGTAAGCGGTATTGAAGCGGAGCCGCCCCATATAGAGGGAAGGATTGTCTTCGAGCAGCCGAAGCGCCGCCAGCGCACTCGCACCTGTCACGGCAGAGATCGAGGTGGAGAAGATGAAGGGGCGGGAGACATTTCTGAGATAGTCCGTGATCTCCTTCGAAGCCGCCGCATAGCCGCCCTCGGCGCCGAGCGACTTGGAGAGCGTCCCCACCTGGATGTCGATGCCGCTCTCGTGATAGTACTCTGCCGTGCCGCGTCCGGTGTCGCCGATGACGCCCACGCCGTGTGCATCATCGACGATGAGGCAGGCCTCGTATTTCTTTTTCAAAGAAAGAAGGGAAGGCAGCGGGCAGATGTCACCGTCCATGGAAAAAACGCCATCGGTCACGATGAAGCGCTGGCCTTCGCAGGGCGTCTCGGCCAGAAGCCGGGCCAAATCCTCCATATCGGAGTGCGCATAGACGACGACCCTTGCTTTTGAGATCCGGCAGCCATCCACGATGCTCGCATGATTCAGCGCATCGGAAAAGATCACGTCGCCCTTGCCGGCGAGCGCATAAAGGACGCCGAGGTTCGTCATATAGCCCGTATTGAAGATCACTGCATCTTCTGCGTGCTTGAAGGCTGCGAGCGCCTTCTCCAGCTCGGACAGCTCGAAAACAGCACCCGAAGTCAGCCGCGCACCGCCCGAGCCGGTGCCATAGATCACCGCACGCCGCGCGGCCGCCATGACTTCGCTTTCATGGGTCATGCCCAGGTAATCATTGGAGTTGAATACGATGTATTCCTTCCCGTCCCGCCTTATTCCGCGGGATGCCGTCACCATTCGCAGGTCTTCGACCCTCCGGAAACGGCCCTCGCCTGCAATGGCGGACAGTGCTGATGGAATGTCTTGCAGTTTCATGGGTATACCTCGCTTAGGAAAATGGGGGCAGCGCCCGCCTATGGGGCGTCTGCCCTTTGATTGTGGATGAAAGTCGCTCTTGAATGAGAAATTAGAAATTAGGAATGCGAAATGGTGGTACGGCGCATAATCATATGGAAACGCCGCGAAATTTTGATAGCGCTTCGCGCCGTCGTCATACCGAGCGCAGCCGAGGTCTTTCTTGCACTGCGTCAGTATCACATAGGCACTGCAGGGAAACGACGCCTTGGTGCTACGTATTTCTACTTTCACACATCCTTCGTTTATCGATCTGCAAGGAAGATTTCTCGCTTACGCTCGAAATGACGATACGCAAGTCTGATGTCTCCCAGTCTCTTAGTCTCTTAGACACCGCTCCCTACTCTCCCATCCTCACAAGCACCACCTGATTCTGCATATAGTCGTCATACCGTGCCACATCGGTGCCGTGCTCGACGAAAAAGACGCGGCCACCTACCGGATCGCCCATGTCCTTCATGACAGTGATGCGTCCATAACCGAATTTTTTGGAGCCCACATAGCCTGTCACATAGTTCGGATCATCAGACCAGCAGAGCTCGGCGACCGTGCCGGGGCCATAGGCCACCTTCGAGGCGAGGACGAGGGCTTCGCGCGGATGATCTCCGCCGAGCCCTTTTTCTGCCATGCGCGCTTCATAGAGCGCCGTATCCTCGCAGTCCATGTTGCTGCAGCGCACACCTCGCTCGGCGCGGTCATCGAGACGCTCGCCCGTCACCGCATCCATCACGATCGCTCCGCGCATGCTGTCGGTCAAAGACTCCAGCTCACGGAAGGCACTCTCTACCGCGGCCTTGCTGACGCCGATACAGAGAAGCTCCTTCTTCGCAGCCTTGCGCCCCTCGCTCTTCGTTCTGGTATCCATCTGGTACACCGGGATCAGGGGGCAGGTCATGATATCCTTCTCTTTGATCTCCTCCACCTTCACCTGAATGAAATCGGCTCGCCCGCGCTCATGCGTCCTCGCGCGGCGCAGCATGGCGATCACCTGCTCCTCGAGTCCATCCTCGGGTACGATCCTTTCGGCTCCGGAAATATGACGCCCCCCCACGCCATGTGAGCCGCCCAGGCTCGAACGCATCTTTACACTGTACAACAATGGTGTCACTCCTTTGTGAAAGAATTCGACTGACTCTCACTCATTTGTAAACGATTCACTTTTCCATAAGTTGACTATCGAGCCAGAAAAAAAGCCGAGGCCTTCGCTTCGGCACATATATCATAGTGTAAAGAGGTTGACCGGCGTTTGTCAAGATTAATAATACCGCGCAGTTTACAATAGCTCCCCTGCCCGCCGTCCCGACGCTCAGTGCTTTTCTGTCTTGAGCGGCCACACCCTCCCATGCCACTTGTCCAGCGTGGAGCGATGACCCACGCTGACAACGGTGATGCCGGGGAGGTGGGCGAGATGCCCGTAGAGGCGGCTCTCGGTCTCCTCGTCCATCGCGGATGTCGCTTCATCGAGGAAGACCCAGCGGGGACGCTTCGCAAAAACGCGCGCAAAAGCGAGCTTCTGCTGCTCACCCAGAGAGAGGATATGGCTCCAGTCGCCTTCGCTGTCCAGCAGCGGGATCAGGTGGGAAAGTCCGGAGAAGGCAAAGAGCGCTTCCCACTCCTTCCGCGAAAGCCCGATATCCGGATACGAAGCGGCTTCGGCGAGCGTTCCCATCGGCATGTAGGGCTTCTGCGGGATGAACATGGTCTCCTTTTTGTCAGGCAGGATCATCTCACCCTTCGCATAGGGCCAGAAACCGGCGAGCACACGAAGGAGCGTCGATTTCCCAGAGCCGGATGGCCCCTTGATGATGACCTTCTCCCCCGCGTGAATGACCGCATCCAGATGACGGCAGAGCACCCTTCCTCCGGGGACAGCGATCTCCACATTCGAGAGACGGAGCTCCTTCCCCTCTCGCCGCTTTGCCTCTCCCGCGCGCTCCGTCTCTTTTCGGATGGCCGCCATGTGTGCATCGAAGCTAATGAGCCTGTCCACGCAGGACTGCCACTCCGCCAGCGAGCTGTACACGTCGACGAAGTAGGACATCGACTCCTGCACCTTGCCGAAGCAGTTCGCCACCTGCATAAGGCCGCCTAATGAAATATGCTTCGAAAGATAGCGGGGCGCCGCGACGACGAAGGGGAAAATGATCGCGATCTGCCCATAGGAATTGGTGAGCCAGGAAAGCTGCTTCTGCTTCTTGATGATGTAGATCGTATTTTCGATCAGCTTTCCGAAACGAGTGGAAAGGATCCCCCGCTCGCGCGCCGCACCGTCATAGAAGGCGACGCTTTCCGCCGTCTCTCGAAGGCGCACCATGGCATAGCGGAAGTCTGCTTCCAGCTTCTGCTGCACGAAATTCAGCCCCACGAGCCGATGCCCGACCCGGTGCGTGATCCATGTGCCGATGAGGGAGTAGATGAGTGCTGCCCACACGAGATAGCCGTAGACATGGTACGTCTCGCCGCCCACGGTGAAGGGCAGCGGCTCTGACAGCTGCCACAGGACGAAAATGAAACAGACGATGGTGGTGATGGCCTTCAGGAGCCCCGCCATGAAGGAAAGCGTACGCGCCGTGAAAAGATTGATATCCTCGGAGATACGCTGATCCGGATTGTCCGCTTCCTTGGAGAACATGTCCATGCGGTAGTACATCTCCCGCTCCGTCCATCGGGCAAGGTATTCCTCCGTCAGCCAGCGCCGCCACCGGAGCGCGAGCTGCTGCTGCAGGTAGTACGCATAGACCGCAAAGGCGATGTGTGCAAAGGCGAGCCCGGTGAAGCGGATGAGCCCGTGATAGACCGCATCCGCATCGTAATTCTGCAGCGCGCTGTAAAACTCATTGAACCAGTCGTTCAGGAGCAGGGTCATGTAGACCGCTGCGATCGTAAGGGTCACGATGCCCAAAAGATAGGCATAGGCACTCTTCTTTTCTTCGGATCTCCAGTAGCGGCTCGTCAGCGAGAAGAGCTGCCGGAGAAAGGAAATCGACCATTCACTAGATCTCATAGAAGACTCCTTGGGAAAAATATAGGGTGCAGGGTTCGGGGTGCAGGGTTAACGGGTTGAACGCAGGGATTCGGGATGAGTGGCTAGGGATTAGGAATCTCGAGTGATTAGTATACGACTTTCGGGCATCGCCCTTTATAAAAAATCGACGCGAAGCGTCGCACCTCTTAGCCTTCCCCATCGGGGAAGGGGGACCGCGGAGCGGTGGATAGGGTGCTTTCGTAAATCGTCGACTTGAGACGCTCCTTCCCACTCTCTTTCATGCCGCCTGTGCCCTATCCGCCCCTTCGGGGCACCTTCCCCTCGAGGGGAAGGCTGACGATACGAGGGGAACCTGCACTTAAGAGACATTCGGACATCGCCCGATGGATACTCCGCAGCGTTTCTGCTCTATGCGCCATGCCACCATGCCTCATATTCCCTTGCTCTCCGTGATATAATATGATGTAAATATTCTCACAGCACCCTTGGTGCTTCCATGTTTCAAAGAAAGGACCCACTCATGAACACCCCGTTGGGGGCTGACTACAGAAGCCCCACTTTCTGGCAGCGGCTGTTTTTCATCCTGGCCATCACCGTGATCGGGACATTTCTCTACTCCGTCGGCATCAATGCCTTCTATGTCCCCCATCACTTTCTCGCAGGCGGGCTCACCGGCATCGCGATGATCCTGAACTACCTGACGGGCTTTCCCATCGGTATCGCAAACCTCATCCTGAATATCCCGATCCTTCTTCTTGCCCTGAAGTTCATGGGAAAATTCTATACCCTGATCACCATCATAGGCACCGTGCTCTGCTCCGTCTTCATCGACCTCACCGCACCGCTTGCTGCCATGTCCTCCGTGAAAGAGCCGCTCGTCTCTGCCATCGCAGGCGGCGTCATCCTTGGCCTTGGCATGGGGCTCCTCTACCGCTACAACAGCAACACCGGCGGCCTCGATGTCATCGGCGCGATCCTGAAGAAATACTACAATCTGGAGATCGGCTACGTCGTCTTTGCGCTGAACTTCCTGATCGTCATGGCCAGTGCCTGGATCTTTGCCTTGGAGCTCGCCATCTGCACCCTGATCGCGATGTACATCAATGCGAATCTGTCAAGTCGTCTCGTCATCGGCTTCGCCCAGCGGAAAGCCGCCTTCATCGTTTCTGACAAGCCTCTTGAGATCGCAGACGCCATCCTCCGCAACATTCACCACGGTGCGACCCTCCTCTACGGGCAGGGCGCCTTCTCCGGCATGGATAAGCGCATCATCTTTGCCATCGTCGATCTGACACAGATCACGAAGCTCCGTCACTACATCGAAAAAATCGACCCACATGCCTTTCTCTTCATCATGAATACCACCGACGTCATCGGCCGCGGCTTCACAAGCCCGCTCTCCACCGTAAAGACCATGCCGAAGTCCATGCGCTACACCAGCAGCCCCAAGGGCGAAATGGTCCCCACGCGCATGTGGCAGTATGAAATGGACGAAGAAGCCCACCCGAATCAGGGCGAAGCCGAACGTGAAGCTGAGAAGATCGCAAGAAAACGTATGAGCTATCGGAAATAAAAAAAGGGGCTGTGAAGAAATGAATCCTCATTTCTTCACAGCCCCTTTTTACTTTGCTTTCATTTGGTTCCGGGTTCAAGGTTCAGGGCTCTCGTGGCGGCTTCGCCGCCTTTTTTTATTGGGCGATGCCCGAAAGTGGTATTCAAGTCACGGGTTACCAGTCATAACAACGATACGAGTAGGCCCTTGGAGATGGAAGTCCCGCAGGGGGACTTCCGAGTTTGTCCTAATCCAAAGAGGCGCCTAGCCTGCCCATTAAGGCGCCTTCCTGTGAGGCCAAACGGCCCGCGCCGAAGGCGCAGGATAGAGTGCCTCGAAGAGGCA
>JAIJLI010000579.1 GCA_022722495.1 Dialister sp.
AACCATCCAAGATATATAGATGGTTGCCAAGCCTCTGTGTCCCTTATATAAAAACATTATAAAGCATTTAGATAGAGCTCGTTATCCCGAACTGAGGTATATTTTAATCCTTTCTTCATTACATTTTATCTTTTAATTGTTTTCAGGAGGACAAAGATAGTGAATTTATTTGAAACGGCATAGAAAGTAAGGGGATAATTGTATGAAATGGGGGGCTGAAAGTACGAAACTCAAATTCTTTAGGATTATTCATAAGAAAAGCGAAAAAAACTTTGGTACTTTCAAATATTAATCGTAATTTTGCAACAAATAAGAGTAACCAAAATTAAGGAGGATTACAATATGACTAAAATAATGTCAAACTCAAAAGAACGACTAAACGATAAAGCCCAACGCTTTTTCGAGGATAGCTGTACAGTTCAAGAACCTACAGTTGCCTATCGTCACGAATATGCAACAGAGGCTCATAACGAATCCGAAGAATATCCTTTTATGACACCATGCAATAATGACGAGTTGGTGAATCATGTCTTAGCTCGTGAAGAAGAATATGCAAGAACAGGCAACGCTGTTGACTTTCTAGAAATGATGGCCGATTTCAAAAACGAATTCAAATGGTAAACATACGAGTATTACCACCAACCCAAGAAGACATACGCTATTGTATCGAATATGCTAGGGATGAGTTTGGAAGGAAATGCGTTTTGAGATGGAAAAAGGAACTTGAGGCCATATACGCTCGTCTCATTATGTTCCCTTTGTCATATTCTCCAGAGCCTATTCTGAAAGATTTTCATCGAGATTATCGTAGCGCACTGCTTATGGACAACTTCAAGCTCATTTATCGCTACGACAAAGAGCGTGACGAAATCGTCATTGTTGACATTTGGTACACCAAACGTTCTCAACAAGCATTATTGAGACAATTCAAAAGGAAACTATAAAAACTTAGCGAGCAAAGGAGGGATTCCCCCCTTTTGCTCGCTATTTTTTTATCTTCTACCATTTCACCACCACCATAATCCTTATCGTCGATGGGGAAAATATAGTTGCGTATATTACTTTACATTATTGTTCCCTGATAAAGACTTTTCTGAACGTTTTTAAAAGAAAGCATCCAATACTTCCTCAAACACATCATTAGGACTCACTTTATTGAAGAGACACATAGAAGTTTTGAGCTTCAGCACGTCAATTCCGCTTCCCATGATATATTTGATATCCTTACCCTTGTGGAGCAAGAGCACCTTGCAGCATTGACGGAGTCTATCACCCAGAATTTCATGTTCAACATAGGCTCTGGCTTCACCCTCGCCATCCAAGCCATAGTATTTTGAATTGTAACTATGTCCGAGCCCCTTCTGCTGTGGGAAGATATACCATATCCAATGGCTTTGTTTTCTACCTCCTTTCAGTTCACTTAAAGCCTGGGTATAGGCAAACTCCTGTGCATCCAGAAAACGCAAGAGATCATAGTGTGGCTGCTGAGCCTTTGGATATCCGATAATGTCCGCAGATGTAACCTCAGTTCGGGATAACGAGCTCTATCTAAAGGCTTTATAATGTTTTTATATAAGGGACACAGAGGCTTGGCAACCATCTATATATCTTGGATGGTTG
>JAIJLI010000580.1 GCA_022722495.1 Dialister sp.
TTGAACTTCGTGCACTGGCGGCGATCCCACAGCTGGTTTGCCGAGATCTTCTCGCCCTTCTTCGTTTCCAGCATCAGCTCCTTCGGCACGACGCAGTACCCACAGCGGACGCCGGTGAAGCCAGCCGTCTTCGAATACGAACGGAACTCGATAGCGACTTCCTTCGCTCCTTCGATCTCATAAATGCTGTGCGGCACATCATCTTCCGTGATGAATGCTTCATACGCAGCATCGAAGAAAATGACAGAGCCCGTCTGCTGTGCATAGCGTACCCATACCGTCAGATCCTTCTTTGTCAGCGCAGAGCCGGTCGGGTTATTCGGCGAGCACAGATAAATGATCATCGGATCATGAGACGGCAGATTTGCCTTGAAGCCGCATTCTTCATAGCACGGCAGATATTCGAAGCGTTCATACGCCCCGCGAACAAATTTACCGCTTCTGCCCGCCATGACATTGCTGTCCACATAGACCGGATACACCGGATCGGTGATCGCGACGATATCCGATTCTGCAAAGATCTCCTGCATATTGCCGACATCGCACTTTGCGCCGTCGCTGACAAAGATCTCGTCTGGAGAAATATCGCATCCGCGATCCTGAAAATCATGCTTCGCGATCGCTTCACGCAGGAAGAGATAGCCCTGCTCCGAACCATAGCCGCGGAACGTCTCCACATGTCCCATTTCCTCGACAGCCTTCTTCATCGCTTCGATCACGACCGGAGCCAGCGGCTGCGTCACATCACCGATACCAAGGGAAATGATATTCGCATCCGGATGCGCGGCTTTGTACGCCTCCTGCTTCTTGCGGACTTCCGCGAACAGGTATGCACCCTGAAGATTCAGATAATTTTCATTGCAATGAGCCATAAGTTTCGCCTCTCTATTCTTTATTATTCATGTCAGTATGACTGTTATATTTTACCATACAGGGCAAGGAAAGGGAAATGAAAATGACTGCCGCTTCCGAAGGGCCGCGAAAAGAGACAAAGTGACGCTGGCGAAATAAATCCCCCTATGCCCAAGGCATAGAGGGTTAGCCCCGGGGCGTACCGCCCCTTGATCGGGGATGAAAGAGGAGAAGCGGGTTCTGTGGGTTCTATAGGGTCAGTGGGGATGGTGCGGCGCATTAGAATATAGAAGCGCCGCGGAGTTTTGAATATATGGTATTCACAAAAGATGGAAACCTTGTGAACCTTTTGAACCTTCAGAACCTGCTTAACCTATGAGAATTCACATAAAGGATAGATTGTTCTTTCTGCTTTCAAACTTCTCAACCTATACGATGCAATATGTTCTCAAACTTTTCCGGCTCACTCCGATAGATCTCTGCCATTTCCGCGATCGTCTTTGCTACATTTCCAGAAAGCCCCTGCTCCCCATCCGTCATCAGATAACGCAAGAGCTCGTACTGAAACTTCATCCCATTGAAATTCCGAAAACGCTCGTCGATTTCCAGCCCTTTCAAAATGGCTCTTTTTCGCAAAACATCAAAAAGCTGATGAAGAAGCTCATTCTTTTGAGAAGGCGTGGCCTCGATCCTTCTATAGGTATCCACCAGCAAGGCAGCCTCTTCCGCATCCCAAATTATTCGTTTCATATGGTCATCTTC
>JAIJLI010000581.1 GCA_022722495.1 Dialister sp.
GTACGGATCCTCTGCAAAAAGTTGCACTAGCTTTTCATGGGGGCCACGGCTGAGCGAGCTCTTCACGATGGCGTCGACATCCCCTTTTTGCAGGGCATCGGCTCCATCACTTAAACTCTTGTAATAGACCGGCTGATACCTGAAATGCTTCGACGCCGAAAGGACAGAAAGCTCATCATTGCTTGCATTCTCCTCGATCAACGCGATCCGAAGACCATCATAGGTACTGTAGTCCTCGGGAACCACGTTCTGGTTATCTTCTTTTACGAACAGCGCTGTACCGAATATCCCGATCGGACGAGAGAAATCATATTTTTCTAAACGATCCTCCGTCTTATTCGCAAAGGCCACCATGTCGATCTCCCCATCATCGAGCATGTGGAGCATCTCTGCCCAGCTCTTGTCATAGCCGATATACTGATAGTCCACATTGAGATAGCGTGACATATAGCGAAGCAGATCATACCCATAGCCTGTCTTTTCTCCATCATCGTTGATCATATGCAGTCCGTCAGTTTCAAAAAATCCCACGCGAATCGTTTCCCGCTCGGAGTTCTCATTGCCGTCAGCATATGCCGTCCATATACCTGCCATCAGCATCAGCGCAGACAATATCATATAAAAAAAGCCTTTGATTTGTCGCATATCTATCTCCAGTAAGCCATATTCCATAGATTTCAATGAGTTGTTTTTATTATATCATAAATACACGGAATAAAAGTCTAGGGAAACACGGAGTCAATCATTATCAAGATTTCATTTTGGGATATTCATGCAATGCGAGGATTAGAGGGCGCGTATAGCGAGCTATTTAAGGAAGGTCATAACGAAGTCATGTATAAAAATTCTTGCGAAATCTGACTCTGCGATTGAACCAGGATTTCCCTAGTAACTAACACTATTTTCTCAAGCAAAAAAGCAACGCACAGGCGCTGCTTTTTTGCGTTTCCTTTATTTCCCTTCTTCATACGCTCTGATTTCATCCATCAGAGCGTCGATGAGCTGATCTTCCGGGACAGAGCGAAGGATCTTTCCTTTGCGGAAGACCAGGCCACTGCCTTTTCCGCCGGCGATGCCGAAATCCGCCTCCCTGGCTTCGCCCGGGCCATTCACGGCGCATCCCATGACAGCGACTTTGATGGGTTTCTTAAAGTGAGAGATCTTCTCCTCTACCACTTTTGCCATCTCAATAAGATTTACCTGCGTGCGACCGCAAGTCGGACAGGATATAAGAACCGGGCCATACTGCTGCATCCCCACGGAGCTCAAGATCTCTTTTGCTGCCTTGACTTCCTTCATGGGATCATCTGTCAAAGATACACGAATGGTATCACCAATGCCATCTAAAAGCAGGCTGCCTATCCCAATGGCTGACTTGACCGTCCCGCGATAGAGCGTCCCCGCTTCCGTCACACCTAGGTGCAGCGGATAGTCAACTTTTTCCGAAAGAAGACGGTTCGCCTTTACCATCATCGGAACATCTGAGGACTTCACAGAAATGACAATATCATAGAAACCTTCTGCTTCAAGGATCCGCACATGAGAGAGTGCGCCTTCCACCATGCCTTCCGCGGTCGGATGTCCACCATGCGCTGCAAGTATGTCTTCCGG
>JAIJLI010000582.1 GCA_022722495.1 Dialister sp.
GTGGTCAACATATAGCCCTCGCCTGATGAACCATTGATAAACACACCCTTCAGACCGTTCTTCTGAAGCATCTTGGCATAAGCCTCGATAGGTTCTAAGTTCACATCACCGTTAGTATAAAAAGGAGTAAACGGTGCATCAATAAGTCCAATGATCTTTTCCATAATTATATATATATTAATGTAAGTTAGTTAAAATTTTATCGTTTTTTTATTCCAAGTCATCTGTCTTTGGTTTCAAGCAAGCCAACTGAATCGTCAGTGCTGCGATAACCACTACACCCAATACGGCAAAAGCCAGCCCCAGATTACCGCCATCTGAGAATTTACCCATTACCTGAGTAACCATTGCTCCAGCAAACACGCCAACCATGTTCATGATGCCATAGGCAGTAGCCCTGTATTTCGCCGAAATAATCTGGCAGAGAATAGGCATATTATTGGCATCAAACATGCCATACCCGACGCCGAAGAGTAAACCGGCTACCACAACTGCTACCACATTGTGACCGAAGCCCAAGAGGAATAGGGCTGGAATCGTCATACCTAATCCGATAGCACTAGTATAAACACGACCGCGGATATTCTTGCGAACCCACTTGTCTGAAAGCACACCTCCGAAGAGGACTCCAAATAAAGAGGAGATTGCGATGGTGATGGTTGACAGCGGACCAGCCTCTGACATAGGTACATTCAAGTTCTCTGCAAACAAAGTCGGAAGCCAGTTCTTGGTTGCCCAACCAGGGAGAGAAGGAACTGCGAAATAGAAGAGGATAACCCAAAATGTCCAAGTAGAAAATACAGCAGATAAGCCTTGTAATAATCCGCCCTTTGTGGATTTTCCCTGCTGAACTTCAGTCGTATTTACTGTATCCTTGTTTTTATCGTGCAACAACAGAAGCAACACGACAGAATAAGCAATTCCGAGAATGCCAAACCAGTGGAATGTGGTGTGCCAGGAGAAGGCTGCTGCTACGGTAGCACCAAATCCTCCGATAGCCTGACCGACATACAGACCGGTCATGTGAACACCGATAGCCAGAGATCTTGACTTTCCTTCATGCCAGTCGGCAATAAGGGATAAGGCAGAAGGGATGTAAAGAGCCTCACTAATACCCATCATCGCTCTCAACATGTAAAGTTGATGGAAACTAGAAGCATATCCCATCAGGTAGGTCACCAGAGACCATACGAAGAGACTGCCTACTACTAATTTCTTTCGACTGACTCTATCAGCCACGATTCCGGCAAATGGACTCACAATACCATAGATCCAAAGGAAGACTGCCATCAAAGCGCCAAAGGCTTCAGCCTGCTGCAGTTCCACGATATCAAGCTTCATTGCAGCCTGCATGGTGGATAGCATCTGACGATCCATATAGTTGAGAAGAGCTACAACCCAAAGGAGTGCTACAACTAACCAAGGATAAAACTTTCTACTCTTCATTTTATCATTATTAGATTGTTTATTAATTTCGGTGCAAATATATAACTAATTTTATTAACCTCCAAATTATTATGAAACTTTTTTTATTAAAGTGATTAAATAATTTAGTTTAATTTATTTGTGAGGCATATTTTGCCTAGTATACCTTATTATATTATGT
>JAIJLI010000583.1 GCA_022722495.1 Dialister sp.
CCCATACGAATAGCTCCCGCCGGGGCCTTCGTCGTAGGAAAGACCCATCCATGCGAGGTCTTCTTTGATCCCCTCTATGTATTCCGCGTGGCTTCGCTGCCGGTCGATGTCTTCGATACGCAGCACGATCGCCCCTCCATGCTGGCGTGTCCAGAGCCAGTTCAAAAAAGCGACCCAGATATTCCCAAGATGCATATATCCCGTGGGGCTCGGCGCAAAGCGGGTACGAATGGCTGTCTGCATAGCGTCTCCTTAGGAAAACACAGATCCCATCATTGTCAGATCACATCAGCGTTTTCTCAATGATACAAAAGGAGGCTCAAGCATTTGAGCCTCCTTGGTGGTAAAAATGATAAGGGATCCTGGATCAGGTGCAGCAGGCTTTGCAGGTACATCGCAGATGAAGCAGAAAAACACCATCTCAGAGAGATCTCCTGCCGCCTTCATTCCTCATCCCTGATCTGACTTACTCCGGCATAGAGAGGACTTTCCTGAAAAGTGCCTTATCCCGCTGGATCTTTTCCTCGCTGCCCATGCAGCAGATATAAGGATCATCGATAATGCTCTTGACGAGCGGAGCAAGAGCACGGATATCCTTCACTTCGCAGGAGATGATCTCGCTGCGGATCCGCATACGGTCTTCTCGGGTATTGCCATTCAGGTAGTGGAGCATCGCACGCTCGCCCTTCATGGACGGGGTGAGCTGGATCTCATCCGCTGCCATGGTACCGATGACGTACTTGGTCATTTCACGTTCGGACAATTCGAGTGTTTCCAGATATTCCGGAAGGTCTTTGTACGTCTCGAGCGTTTCCTTCAGATTTGGGTCACGGTATGAGCAGAGAAGGGACGTACCATCGCGCAGGAATTGTGTGAAAGCGCCATACGCACCGCCGAGGACACGGACTTTCTTCCAAAGATACTCATAGCGGAGGATGGTTTCCATGACACGCAGTGCGCCGGTATAGGTAAAGCCATGATCACGGAAGTTGCCGCCTTTGGCCACGTACTGGACCTTGCCGGAGGTCAGGAAGGCTTCATTGATCTCCTTGGCCGGGAAATCGAAGAGATGGGCTTCCTTCTTCTCCCCTTCCGGCATATCATCCAAGATGAGGCCGAGGCAGCGATCGACAGCCTGCTTTTCTTCCGTTTCGCCTGTAGTGGCAAAGAACATATGGCTTCTCGTGAAGATCTTCTTCGCGACAGCCGAGAGCTTCTCGGCGACAGTCTCTGCCTGACCGTCATACGTCTTGACAAGGTCTGCCAAGAAATAATAGAACGTCATGCCGGCCTGCTCAGAGAACTGTGCCGTCTTGGAGAAATAGGAAGCGAGACGTCCCATGGTGAGATTATGCCCGCGAGAGAAGGCGGTCATATCCCATTCTGATTTTTCTTCCAAGAGAAGCTCCTTCAGCCGTTTTGTATCCCGGAAGGATGTATGATTGATGACTTCTCCCAGCAGGTCCATGAGCTGCCGAGCCTTTGAGGTGAGTGCTTTGCCTCTTGCGACCATGAATGGCTTATATTTCGATGCGTCATTGATATCGCCGATGCAGGAGATCTGGAAGCTGATGCCTCCGGTATACGCATTGGAGATTCGCGCG
>JAIJLI010000584.1 GCA_022722495.1 Dialister sp.
CGTGCACACCATATATTCTAAAACTCCGCGGTGCTTTTGGTTTTTATGCGCCGCCCCCCTTTGAACCTATAGAACCTGCTGAACCTCTTTCGCAAACAAGCAAAGGATCCCCCATGGGCTAACGCTGCACCCGAAGCGATGTTACCACGTCTGTGAATCAGTGGTAACATCGCTTTCCATTATCTGTTATGTCCGAAGAAGGTTTTCGCGACTTCAGGGAATGAGATGTAGCTCAGGAGGTCTTCCATGGAGGCATTCGGATAGCCGTCTTCGGCAAGGCGTTTCCGATAGGTATCGAGCTCAGGCGGGATCATATCCGCCGGACGGCAGGTGATGGGCTCCTGATTTCCGATGGCGAGGCGTTTCACTTCCGGATCGATGGGACCCGGTGTACGGCCATACTTTCCCGCGACGAGGTTTCTGACTTCCTGCGGAATCATCTTGTAGCGTCCGAGGACGACATTCATGACGGCCATGGTGCCGACGATCTGGCTCGTCGGGGTGACGAGCGGCGGGTATCCGAGTTCTTTTCTGACACGCGGCATTTCAGAGAGAAGCGCATCGTATTCATCAGCGACGCCCATTTCTTTCATCTGGTTCAGAAGATTCGACAGCATACCGCCCGGGATCTGGGAAGAGAGGATCTTGGGGTCGATGGAGATATTGGTATTCAGATGGAAATCTTCTTCCAAGTCTTTTTTGACGCGCTTGAAATAATCCGCCACTTCGCCAAGTCGTTCCAGATCCAGCCCGGTATCGTAGTCTGTCCCCTTGAGGGCTGCCACGATGGACTCGGTGCAAGGCTGGCTGGACGCACAGGAGAAGGGCGAAATCGCGGTGTCGATGATGTCGACGCCAGCTTCGATGGCTTTGAGATAGGTCATATCGCCCAGCGCTGAAGTGAAATGGGTGTGAAGCTCGATGGGGATGTGGATTTCTTTTTTCAGTGCCTGAATGAGCTTGTAGGCATTGGATGGGAGAAGGAGTCCCGCCATGTCTTTGATGCAGATGGAGTCAGCCCCCATTTCTACGAGTTCCTTCCCCAGCTTCACAAAGTCCTCGTCTTTGTGATAGGGACTCACGGTGTAGACGATGCAGCCCTGGGCATGCGCGCCGGCTTCCTTGGTTGCGCGCATGGCAGTCTCCAGATTTCTCGTATCATTCAGTGCATCGAAAATACGAATGATGGAAACGCCGTTATCTACGGACCGCATGATGAATTCACGGACAACGTCATCTGCCATGGGATGATAGCCGAGAAGGTTCTGCCCGCGAAGCAGCATCTGGATCGGGGTTTTGAGATTCTTTTTGAGAAGACGGAGCCGCTGCCATGGGTCTTCATTCAGAAAACGCAGGCAGACGTCAAAGGTCGCCCCGCCCCACGCTTCGATGGCATGGTAGCCGATGCTGTCCATTTTCTCAAGGATCGGCAGCATATCGACGATGCGCATGCGGGTCGCCGCCAGAGACTGCTGTCCATCGCGCAATACCGTTTCTGTGATTTTCACTGATTTCTTAGCCATAGTGATACTCCATTCTTGTGCTTGTCACAACGTGATTTCATGTTGTCATGAATATAACACGGCTAAGAAGATAAATGA
>JAIJLI010000585.1 GCA_022722495.1 Dialister sp.
TTTTACACATCCTTCGTTTATCGGTCTGCAAGGAAGATTTCTCGCTTCGCTCGAAATGACGATACGGGAATCTGATGTCTAGTCCCTGGTGACCAATCCTTAGCCCCTAATCCCCTGCTACCAGTCACTAGCCACTCATCCCTGCTTTCAAACTTCCAACGGTATGAAAGAGAGTGAGGAAATGCGTCTCAAGTCGACGATATACGAGAGCACCCTATCCACCGCTGACGCGGTCCCCCTTCCCCGATGGGGAAGGCTGCGATACGAGAGTAACGCTATCCCCGAAATAAAGCCTTCCCCGCGTGGGGAAGGTGGCGAGCGGAGCGAGCCGGATAGGGTTCTAGCGGTATGAAAAAGAGCGGGGAAGATCGTCTCAAGTACGCCATTAACGAGAGCACCCTATCCACCGCTGCGCGGTCCCCCTTCCCCAATGGGGAAGGCTGCGATACGAGGATACCGCTTTTCTCGATACAACGCCTTTCCCAAGGGGGAAGGCAAAGAGGTGCGATGCTTTGCGCCCCTAATCCCTAGCCCCTAATCCCTAGCTACTAGTCACTAGTCACTGAGTTCCCGTTTCCATCGTTATTTCCGGAGGCATGCATGAAGTCATTCAATCTGACCCGGTATTCCGTGACGCACCCGATCGGCATTTTTATGATCGTGCTGTTTTTCGTGGTGCTTGGGCTGTACAGCTATTGGCGCATCGGTGTGGAGCTGTATCCGAATATCAATGTGCCCTATGTCATCGTGTCGGTGCGCTATGATGGCGCGGATGCGGAGTCGGTCGAGCAGCAGATCACGAAGCCTTTGGAGGATGCGCTGTCTTCGGTGTCGAATGTGAAGCACATCACGTCGAAGTCGCGCACGGGGCGTTCGGATGTGACGCTGGAGCTGAATTTCGATGCGGATGCGGATGCGGCGGCGATCGATGCTTCGGAGAAGGTGAACCGTATCCGCAGGAAGCTGCCGGATGATGCGGATGATCCTGTCGTGGAGAAGCGCGATATGGATGCGGCGCCGATCATCGATCTGGCGGTACTGTCGAGCCATCCGCTGGACGAGATGTATTCCATGGCGGATAATACCTTCACGAATGATTTCACGAAGGCAGACGGTGTATCGGATGTGGAGCTGCACGGGGGGCGAAGCAAGGAGATCGCGGTGAAGGTGGACCGCGACAAGCTCGCCTACTACGGCATCACGATGAATGACATCATTTCCACTTTGAAGAAGGAGAATAAGCTGGCTCCGGCGGGCTCGTCCTACACGGATACGCGCCAGACGCAGATCCGTCTCTCGGCGCAGTATGATACGGTGGAGGATATCCGCAAGATCCATCTCACCTGCGGAAATGGCGCGGTGATCCCGATCTCCGCAGTGGGCGAGGTCGTGCGTCAGGATCAGAGGGTATCGCGCTTTGCACGCATCAATGGGCAGGATGCCATCGGGATTTCCATCTATAAGAACAGCAATGCCAATCTCGTCTCGACGGCAGATGGTGTGATGAAGGTATTGGAGAATATGCGGGCGGAGTATCCGGACTATCAGTTCGTCGTAGTGAATGATTCGGCGGACTACGTGCGCACGGCGCTCCATAATAC
>JAIJLI010000586.1 GCA_022722495.1 Dialister sp.
TATTCGCGGCGAAGCCGCCACCAC
This sequence comes from Dialister sp., assembly GCA_022722495.1. Taxonomy (GTDB): domain Bacteria; phylum Bacillota; class Negativicutes; order Veillonellales; family Dialisteraceae; genus Dialister. The sequence goes on from JAIJLI010000586.1 coordinate 25, forward strand.
AACCCTGAACCCATGGAGCCTGCAGAATTTCTTTCGCCCCGTATCCATGGTCGAGGCGAACCGGCAGCTTTTATTTCTGTATGATGAATTTATCATAATGAATGCGTTGCTATGCCAAATGCTCATCCATGCATGCGCTCGTGTTCTCAAGACGTGAGAAACGTGATATAGTAGAGCTATGGATTTTCATGTGCATTTAAGAATGCACAAGGTACCAATTTCCTTTTGGAGGCAAAAATGGCAAGCTACAATCCTTATGAAAACATGCTTCATGTCCTCGACAAGGCAGCGAAGGTGCTAGGCTATGGGGAGAGCGATTATGCATTTGTCCGCTATCCGGAGCGCGAGCTCACCGTGAGCATCCCGATACAGATGGATGACGGGCATGTCGAAGTCTTTTCCGGCTACCGCGTACAGCACTCCACCGCACGAGGCGCAGCAAAGGGCGGCATCCGTTTCCATCCCGCATCCGATGAAAACGAAGTCAAAGCCCTCGCCGCGTGGATGACCATCAAGAATGCCATCGGCAATATCCCTTATGGCGGCGCAAAGGGCGGGATCAAGGTCGATCCGCACAAGCTCTCCGCACGCGAACTCGCCCGTCTGACACGCGGCTATATCAGAAAGATCTATCCCATCATCGGACCGGATCAGGATGTACCGGCACCGGATGTGAATACGAATGGCCAGATCATGGCGTGGATCGCCGATGAATACACAGCACTCTCCGGCAAGTGGGAGCCCGGTGTCGTCACCGGCAAGCCGCTCACCGTGGGCGGCTCCCTCGGCAGAAATGAAGCGACGGGCCGCGGTCTGCTCTTTACGCTGGAAACATGGTGCGAAAAGAATCATAAGGACATGAAGGCTCTCACCATGGTCGTACAGGGCTTCGGCAATGTCGGCTCCGTCGGCTCTCTCCTCATGCACAGGAAGGGCGTCAGGATCACCACCATCGGCGATATCAATGGTACGTGGCACAAGGACAGCGGCCTTGACATCGAATCGATGTACACCTATGCGAACAGCCACGGCCGCTCGCTCAAAGGTTATACGGAGGAAGGGGCGGTTATGATCCCCGACAGTGAACTTTTCGCGCAGGACGTCGATGTCATCTTCGTCGCTGCGATGGAGAACCAGCTGAATGAAAAGACCATGGGCAAGGTGAAAGCCCGCCTCATCCTGGAAGGGGCGAATGGCCCGACCACGGAGGAAGCCGATGCCTACTTCGAAGAGAAGGGCATCGAGGTCCTCGCAGACGTCATGAGCAATGTCGGCGGCGTCGTGGGCTCCTATTTCGAATGGGTACAGAACCGCACCGGCTATTACTGGACGGAAGAAGAGTACAATGAGCGCCTTGCCAAAAAGATGCGCGAGGCCTATGAGGATGTGTACGCATTGAAGGAGAAATACCATGTGACCTATCGTCTTGCCTCCTACATGCTCGCCCTCTCCCGCGTCGTAGAAGCGGAGAAGACCAGGGGATTCTTGGGATAAACCATAAAAAGGCGATGTGAAATAACGATCATCTCATTTTCGCGTTCCATCTGCCGCGGGGGACTTGCCGCTCTCATAGGAG
>JAIJLI010000587.1 GCA_022722495.1 Dialister sp.
GGTAGGAGGTATTGGAGCTAAATCGTTAAGGTCGTTTGTATATGAATAGAGAAAATGATGATTGTCAATTTCATAGAAACCCTCATAAATTGGCTTTGTTATGGTAGGTTCGCTCATCATGATTTCGTCTTTTTTGCATACTACATATGTAAATGGCACATTCAATCCTACATGGGAAGCCAAGTCTAACACATGTAATTTGTTTACAGAATGAGTAAAATAACTGCCTATTGTTCTGGACTCTCCAATTTTTCCCTCTATAGTCATATACACATATTCTTTCAAGGTTTGGTATTCCTTTCTGATATGTGATAATTTAACCTTTGAAAGTTCTGTTTTCTTGTAATTAAAATGTTTTGGAGCGATTCCATCCCTTCTATACCAATAAGAATCGCAAGATAACAAATTGTATTGCTTTTTGTTTCTTTCTACTATAATTTTCTCACTTGATATATAAGTGAAAACATAATCGTCTTCCATATTTAGACGGATAAAGCCTTTCTTCATAGCCTGTAGCCACATACAAACTTGTGAGGTCGCATAATCACTTCGTTGAGAAAATATAAGTATCATAAACCTTAATTTTAAAAGGAGGTTGCAGGGAATGTTGTCTCTGCAACCTCTAATGTTAGAATTCTACGCTTGAGTCTAAGTCACTATCGTGATCTTTGTTGGAAACCTTTTCGCACGTATCAGCACCAGCTTTTGCTGACCAAGTCATACTAAAGTTGTCCACGTTACCTCCGACCACATTCTGAAGTGCCTCAGAAGCAAACTCTTCGTTACAGTTGAATTTTTTCATTTTCGTCTGTATTAAAAAGCATTTCTACTATAGCGTTAGAAACATTGCTGCTATTGAGTTGTAGTGAGCTTAAATCAATATAGCTATCTGATTTCGTTTGCAAAGGTATTGCAACTTTTCTTATAAACCAAATAAATTAAACTACATTAAACTATTTGACTATGTTTTTAAACTTATTTTATCATTTTGATAAAAAATTACACAAATAGCCAACACATTGTTTTATCAAAGGCAAAAACATAGTCATTTATGATAGTTGCTTCGTCCGACATTAAACTTACGCTTAATTTCATTTGATTCACGAAGTAATCTACTTGCTACACTATCTTTACAAGCTGCCATTTCTATCATTTCATAATGATAGCGAACAGAATCCTCATAAGCAGTAACACGATTTCTTACATTGTTGATAATATCTTCATCTCGTTGCACATTGAAATGCTTTTCGATGTAGCGAATATTCGGGTCATCAGATGGAAGAACCATTTTCAATGCCCTATATTTCAAGTCTGCCTCCTCCCAATCTTGATGCTCTCGCCATTGGGTGAGGTTTCCCCAAATAGAGAGGACAAGGGATAGAGCCAAGCCACCAATGAAAAGAAGAACATACTTTGAAGTAGGCTCGAAACGATGGGTGACAACCTTCTTTTGAGGTGAATTGTTCATCACCTCAAGTTTGTCCTGCAATGCCTTCGAGGAAACATCATTCCCTTGTCTCATCTGCTTGACTGCATCAACCAAGAACTTGCTTCGCTGCTCATTTTTGCCAAGTTCAACCTTAATAAGGTCAGCAAAAA